>CADCOS010000001.1 GCA_902803165.1 uncultured bacterium
GCAAATCTATCAAGATTCCTGCAAAGACAGTTCCTGTATTCTCTGCTGGTAAGAAATTCAAAGAAGTTGTTAACGGCAAGTAATTAACGACTTATAAAGTTTTAGGCGGATGCCGCAGCAAATGCGGCATCCGTTTTTATATGAATATGCGGGAAACTGTCATTATTCAGGCTTTTCCGCAAACTTACATGATTAATTTTGCTTAACAAACTTGATTATTTGACTTTGTTATATTAGAATTAACTTACATTTTTGAGAGGGAATAAGAATAATATGAAAAAAGCTTTATTAATAGCCTCGGTACTTTTTATAGCAGTAATTTCAACCGCATGTATAAATAATATAGCAGTACAAGAATTAAACAACAAGGCATCGGAGTTCATGCAAAAAGGCGATTATGAATCAGCCGTCAGCCGTTTACAAGCCAGCATTGATTTGGATTCCACAATGTATCAAACTTATTACAATCTTGGTATTGCCGCTACTAACGCTAAAAAATACGATATAGCAATAGATGCTTTTGAAGACGGTATGAAACTTAAAACCGAGTATCCTAATTTCTATTATTCTTTAGCTATTGCGCAATCTGCTTATGCTGATTCTCTGATAGAAGGAGAAGAAGTTTCAACCGACGAAGACGAAAAAGATGAAAAAAAAGAAATTTCTGATGAAGATAAAACTAAGGCTGCAGAATTAAAAGTTAAAGCTGTAATAAATCTTAAAAAATATTTAGAACTTTCTCCGAATGCGGAAGATAAAGAAATTGTTGAAGAACTTATAAAAGACTGTGAAGCCTTCGGAAAAGAACCTGAAGTTCAGGAAACAAAAGTTCTGGAAGGATAGGTTACAGTATGTTTGCTTCACACTCACAAATAATTTGCACATTATTTGGTGTGCATATTTATTTTTACGGAGTAATACTTGCAATTGCCATAGTAGTCGGAACATTCGTTTCAGATTATATAGGCTGTAAATTCTTTGATTTAAAAAAAGAGACTATTGTTGATTTAGCACCTTACTTAATAATATTGGGCATAATCGGTGCAAGATTATATTATTGTATCTTAAATTACAATTTTTATTTAAAATTTCCGACAGAAATTTTAGCCGTAAGGCATGGCGGGATTTCAATACACGGAGCGATATTGGGCGGCTTAATAGGATTATGGATATTTTCAAAAAAGAAAAAAATATCCGTCCCGAAATTGTGTGATGTTTCTGTTTTTGGTTTGGCAATTGCACAAGCCATAGGAAGGTGGGGGAATTTTTTCAATTCGGAAGCCTTCGGAAGACCTACAAATATGGCATGGAAACTATATATTGCACCGCAATATCGCCCGATTCCATACGAAGGATATGAATATTTCCATCCGACATTTTTATATGAAAGTGTTTTGGATTTACTTATTTTCGGAATATTGTTATTAGTTCTTAAAAAAGCAAAGTGCAATAAAGAAGGGAATTTGGCACTTATATATTTAATACTTTATTCTGCTGCAAGAATTTTTGTAGAATATTTCAGAATTGACAGCGTACTTTATATTCACGGAATTCCTGTTGCAATTGTTGTGTCTGCGATTATAATACTTATTGCAGTTTGTCTTTTAATTAAACAAAATTTATTTAAAAAGGAAAATAAATGAAAGCAGTTTTATACTACGGACCTAAAAATATAAAATACGAAGATACTATGATTAAACCTTTAAGCGAAGGTGAAATTCTTGTTAAAGTTGAAGCGGCTTTAACATGCGGAACAGACGTTAAAACATACAGAAGGGGGCATCCTGTTTTAATAAAAAGTGTTCCGTCAGGCTTCGGACATGAATTTTCGGGTACAGTAGCAGAAGTCGCAGAAGGTGTAACCAATGTAAAAGTGGGCGACAGAGTTGTCTGCGCAAATTCAGCTCCTTGCGGAGAGTGTTTTTATTGTAAAAGAGAAGAATACAACCTTTGTGAAAATTTGGACTTATTAAACGGAGCTTATGCGGAGTATATTGTTGTTCCGTCCAGAATTGTTCAAAAGAACACACTTATTTTACCTGATAATCTCTCGTTTGCAAAAGCTGCTTTTTGCGAACCGCTTGCGAACGTTGTTCACGGAGCGGCAAGAACAGAAATAAAAGCGGGGCAAACAGTAGGCGTTATAGGTATAGGACCTATCGGCTTGATGTTTGCACGATTGGCAAAATTGCAGGGCGCAAGAGTAATTGTAGCCGGAAGAAACCCTATAAAATTAAAGCTTGCTGACGAATTTGCACATGCGGATGAAATTGTCGATTTAAAACGATATAGTAACCCCGAAAAAATATTTAAAGATTTTTCCGATGAGAAAAAAGGGTTGGATGTAGCTATTGAGTGCGTTGGCATGCCGGAAATTTGGGAGCTTGTATTTTCATGTGTACGCCCCGGAGGTACAGTACACTTCTTTGGCGGGTGTAAATCAGGTTCAACGGTATGTTTTGATACTACAAAAATGCATTACGGCGATATAAAAATGATGAGCGTTTTTCACCATACACCAAAGTATTTTAGAGAAGCGCTTGACTTAATCTCATCAGGAAAAATCGAAGTCGAAAAACTTATTACGGATACCCTTCCGCTTGATAAGGTTCAATACGCAATGGAACGTCATATTGCGGGAGACGCAATCAAGTTTTTAATAAAACCATAAATAATATACTTGATTAAAAATATTCAGCAGATAAAATGTACTTATGCCGCAATAGCTCAGTTGGTAGAGCAAGGGACTGAAAATCCCTGTGTCCTTGGTTCAATTCCGAGTTGCGGCA
>CADCOS010000002.1 GCA_902803165.1 uncultured bacterium
AAGCAATCCAGTCAATTAAATGGAAAGTTGAAAATGGAAAATGGAAAATTGGAAATAAGGTGATTTAGTGACCATGTGATCAGGTGAATAGGTGAATAAGAAACAGTTCCCGGTCACATAATCACGGAGCGAAGCGGAATCACATGATCACGAAAAAAGGTAATCAGGTAATGGTAAGATTTAAAACTTTTACAGTAATCATGTTTAGTATATGATTACTAAAAAGGAGGGAAGTTAAGATGAAAAAAATACTAAAAGGTCTTTGTTTAGTATCATTACTTGTACTATTCTCTGCAACTGCTAATGCAGCCGGCATGATTAAAGATTATCATGCATACAGAATAAAAGGCCAAAATTTACGAACAGTCGTTCCTGTTGTTGATAACATACTAAGCAGGGAAGTCGAAGTAAGAAAACTTACCGGAAATGCTTATTATGCAACGTACGGAGACGAACACTACTATATGAAATTCTATCCTGCATTGCACGATACTGATGTTTATATAGTAACGGACGGAGAATATGACAAAGATAGCAACGGAGTTACTGATTTCTTCAAAAGTCAAAATTACAAATATGAAACACTTGAGGATAAAGAAGCTTATAAAGAGTACAAGTTTGATTTTATAGATTATGCAAGATCAGGTGCTTTAGACGGTTTATTTACTCTTCCCGACGGTTTAAAACCACTCAAAAAAGGTATGAGTAAAATAAATGATAAATTGTCAAAAGGTAATGAAAAAACCTCTGCAATTCCGTATTCAGAAGATAACGATCCGATTGATTTAACTTGTATTGATTCGCAAGAATTTTATAATGCAGACGCAGATGTTACGGTTACAGTCAATGAATATCGTTTAAAAAACAAAGAAAATAAATATGTTCATGCGTTTGAATATATTGTTAAAAATAATTCAAATTCCGATATAAAAGTCGAAAAAGTCTACTCAGAAAGACTTGCAGCATTAAAGGATATTGCAACTTCAACATTTGTAGATATGGATAGATTAGATGTTGCTGATAATTTAGGTGTTCCTTTAGCTATTGCAACCGGCGGTTTATCATTAGGCTTTACTGTTGCAAACAATGTGAGACTAGCAAAAGTAATCAAAGAATCTACAAGATTTTCTCATTCATTACCTGAAAATTACGATTTGAAGGCTAATTCTTCTATGAGAATACTTTGTTTAAAATTCAAAGATGATCCACAGCCGCTTCAATTTACTTTAAACAAGCTCGGTCATACATATAGTTTTTCATATTAATAAGCTAAAAAAACGGGTTGAATAGTTGATATTCAACCCGTTTTTTTATTCTTCATTAGAGGCTATGATATTTAACCCTCATTTACCCCTTGATTTACCCCTTAATTTTCCCCTTCTGCATCTTCATCCATGTTTTTTAAATATAATTCTTCAATTAATACACAAGTATCTGCAGCTATAGCAGGAGCAAAAATTGCGCCTACGGCTCCAAAGTATTTTGCGCAAACAAACAAGAATATGTATATAACTATCGGATGAAGATCCATAAATTTACCGAATACATAAGGTTTTACAACATTATTTTCAACTATTTGTGCAATTGCGAAAATTACTGCTGTTAATATTACAATTGTCCATCCCATTTTGTATACTACCGCCAAACATATTACTAATGCGATTGCAGGACCTACAATCGGAACAATATCTAATACAGCAGAAACACAGCCTAATATAACGGCTGAATCAACTTTTAAAAATAAAAGTCCGATAATCATAATTAATCCGACGCTTGCTGAAGCAATAAATTGACCTGATACAAATCTGCTGAGTTTTTGTTCTGAAATCTCATATATTTCTTTAATTCTTTCTCTTGATCTTTTAGGGAAAAATCTCAATGCTGTATTTAAAAGCTTATCTCTGTCTACCATTAAGAAATATGTAAAAATCATTGATACAAATAGATATAGTCCGCCTTTTGAAATACTTGTCAGTGATTCAATTAAGCCGCCTGAATTTGCAAATTCTTGAACAACAGGTGAATTCATTACATAATCTTTTACTTGGTCTACATATTGAGGGTATTGTGCAGCCAGATGTGCGATTTCATTTCCGCCGATAATTATTATAGGCAGAAACATTAACAATATACCGCCGACAAATCCTCCAAACACAATAGCTGCTGCAATATTTCTGCCGCATTTTTTCTCCAATTTATCAACTATCGGATTTAATGCACAAGCTATAACATAAGTTACAAACAGCATTAAAGCTATATCTGTTATTGTAAAAAGGCAAATAACATAAACTATAGCTCCAAGTAAAAATATAAGGTTTTGTGAAGTACCTATTTTTTTAAACATATTATCCATATAAACCCTCCTATTTCTTATTTCCTCTGTAGTATAATAACATAAATAATCATTTATAAAAACTCTTTTTTTATAAATGATTTTGGAATATTATATTTACATGAAAAAGATTTTTAGAATAACTTTTGGTATCGTATTGCTATTCATTATTTCTGCTTATTTGGGAATAGTATTTTTGTTCCCTTCAATAATAAACAGCAAGACAACCCTAAATAAAATACAGTCAATAATCAATGATAAAACCGGTTTAGATACAAATATTGCCGGATTAAAATTAAAAATATCTCCAAAACTTTTAGTTGTTTTAAAAGTAGACAGCATTGATTCAAAAAACGATAATGTTCAGGTTTTTGATATAAAAAATGTCACTGTAAATTACAAGTTATTACAAAAACAACTGACTTTACTCAGCGCTGATAACATATATGTTGACGGTAATTTTTTAGAGAAATTTAAAAAAGAAGACGCAAAGAAAAAAAAGAGTAATTTTGAGTTAAACAATATTCCTGAAACTCACATACAAAAATTTGTTTTTAAATCTGATAAGTTAAACATTAATTTAGGAAATTTAGATACAAAAGATGGTTTTATAAATTTAAAAGCAGCAATCAATGCCCCATTTTTAAAAGAAACATTAAAACTGGGTGATTCCGGTTCGCTGCAGGTAGTGGAGAATAAGCTTAAAGCAAACAAATTTAAGGTAGAGTTAGGAAATTCCAATCTGTATTTAGACGGTTTTTTAGTTGATAAAGATAAATCTTCCGACCTGTATATAAATGGCGAAAACCTTCCTGTGTCAGAGATTATGCCAATGTTGCTGCATTTGCAGAAATCAAAAGATCCTTCAAAAAAGTTTATAGAAAATTTCAAAAACTTTAAAGGAACAGCTGATGTAAATCTAAAATTAAACAAAGATGGTATTTGGGGAACATGTACGGCAAACAATTTCGGTGCTGATGCCGTATGGTTTGATATTCCTCTATATTCAAATAAAGTCGTTTTTAATTTTAGGGGTAAAACGGTAGATTCTGTGGCTGAAGGTGTTTTGGGAAACGAAAAAATTATACATACTCTTAAAATAACCGAATTGGGAACTCCGCAAAAATTTGTTGTAGGAACATTGAGCACAACATTTACTCCAAAATTCAATTGTGTACCTAATCTTACAGTTTTAAATTCAGTTGATTTTAAATTGATTTATAAAATAAAAGACAGAAAACCTGATGTATACTACAACATAGACATACCTGAAAACAGTGATTTGATTTATAACTCTTTTTATTTGGGGTTAAGAAAATATAAAAGAAAAATATATGCTAATACTTTTAAGGACGGCAATGACCTCTACTTAAAACAGTATAAATATTCTTATTCGGATTCTGATAAGGAAAATGTAATTATATCAGGCGACGGTTTGTTTTCAAAATATGTAGACAAATCAAATCCGGATAAATTTGTACCTCAATATATAGCTTGTCACACAAACGGATATGCGCCGATTTCCGTTATGGGTTCTTTCGGAGAAAAAGTCCGTGGCGGTGAGTTTAAAGGTGATTTGAAATACGATTTTAAAAACAACCGGGTTTTGGGTACATTCGATATAATGCATGCACGACATCAGGCATTTCATATTGATAAAGCGCATATAGTTGCAAAAGACGGTCTGTTAAATATAACAACAGAAGGGCTGTTTAAAGGCGAAAAGTATTCTGCGGAACTAAAGGCTAAAAATAATATTGCCGGCGAAACGTTAGTTTACAATATGAAGTTGTTTTTAGACAAAATGATTCTTGAAACAAAACCTAATACACAAAAGAAAAATAAAAAAATAAATCCAAACGAGATTACAAAAAAAGTTCGTAATGCTGATATCACAATTAATAATTGGGAAATAGCAATTAATGAAATTAAAAGAGATAAATTTGTGCTTCAAAATGTAAAAATTTTGGGCAGTATGAAAAATAATATATTTGATTTCAAAATGCAGGAGTTGAATTTTGCAGACGGAATAATAAACGCAAAAGGGGTTTATGATTTCACAAAAGATTCATCAAAAATTGCATTTGAAGCTAAAAATATTAACTCTAACAAGGTTGCCGAGACAACGCTTAATCTTAAAGATCAAATAGAAGGAATAGCAAATGCAAGCGTAAATGTTGATGCAAAAGACATGTTCAGGTACCTTGATGCTCATTGTGCATTTGAGGTTAAAGAAGGATTCTTGCCAAAACTCGGTGATACTGAATTTATGATTAAAAATTCCAAATATAAGCTATCTCAAATAATAAATATCGATTTATCACAAAAAGATCTTATGCAAGATGATATAAAAGGTACTTTTGATGTTCACAATTCCGAAATAAAAAATATAAATATTACAACATGGCATGAATTATCGGCAATGTTTTTAGAAGGTAATTATGAAATGGAAAAGCAACTCGCTGATTTACAGCTGTTTTGGCATTACAGTAAAGAAGCTCCAAAAGGGGTAAGAATATTTGGTGTTCCTTTGAGTTTAATCTTGAAAGTTGTATTCAGACCGGAAAATTCAAAAGAATTATACCTGCCAAAACTATCCAAAATACCTAAAATCAGTGCGGAAGAAGATAATTCAAACTATTACAGAATACAACTGCAAGGTGATATTAATAATAATAAAACGAGTTTGAAACTAAAAGAAATTAAATAAAAAGTTTTTTAATTTTGAGAAAACACATGGTGGGAAATGCATGTGAAAATTATCTTTTGTTCTTGCCCGATTGTATTGTATATAGTTATTGTCAGATAAAAAACAAATAAAAAAGAACCACAATTGCTGTTTTTTTAATGGCGGGGTTGACGCATCAAGGTTCGAACTTGTAAAGATATATTTAAGGCATTTACTTAACCCAGAAATAAATAGGATATGCGGATTAATTAACAAATTATCTTTGTAAAACTATTATAATATTTAGGCAATTTTTTAGAAGAAACAGACTTTATATGTATATGGGGGAAAACTATGTATAATGTTTCCAGGCTAAGAACATTAATTAAAAATGGTTGGACAATTGCAAATCGTCGAGCAACTATCTCAAAAATCGGCAAGGCAAATTTTGATGAAATAATTAATCTTGCTCATTCAGCAAATATTTCAGATACATTTCAATATTCTAATGCTTTAACTCATTTAGAGCCTGCAAATATTCAAAGAACAAAAAAT
>CADCOS010000003.1 GCA_902803165.1 uncultured bacterium
GAAGAATCCCATGACGGTTATATAAGTTTTGGTGATGACAATAATATGCAGCCTTATTATCTTCGTTCATGTGCCAAACCGCTTCAAGCTTCTCTTCTTATTGACTATGGCATAGATTTTACCCCCGAAGAACTTGCCTTTTGCTCCGGTTCGCACTCCGGTGAAGATTGCCACATCAGAATCGCTAACCAAATTCTTAATAAATTAGGATTATCGGAAAAAAACCTGCAATGCGGCATTCACGCTCCGCTGTCACGCTCAATGCAAGATAAAATGCTGTTGAATGGAGAATCTCCGACACAACTACACAATAACTGTTCAGGTAAACACCTTGGATTCCTTGCCCTATGTCTGAAAAATAATTGGGATATAAAAACATATTATGAACCCAATCATCCGCTTCAAATTGAAGTTAAGAGAAAAATATATGAACTTTGCGAGGCTGATTGTGATTATCCTACTACGACAGACGGCTGCGGGGGTAAATGCAACTCGCTTGATGAATATCCTACTACGACAGATGGCTGCGGGGTGCCGATTGTTTCCATGCCGTTGCGCAATCTTGTAATCGGGTATAAAAATCTTTGCAAAAAATATCCTGAAATAATTAATGCAATCTTAAATAATCCATACATATATGGTGGAGAAGACAGGCTTGATACGGAAATCATTCAAAAAACAGATAATATTATTGCAAAAGTAGGTGCGGGCGGTTTATGCTCGGTGTATAATATAGAAAAGGATGAAGGGTTTGTTTTAAAAATAAATTCAGCGTCTAATCCGGCAAGAAGAATAGCTGTTTTGGAAACAATAAACAATCTCGGTTGGGGAAAAGTCGATTTTGATAAAACAATAAGAACAATTAAAGGCAAAGTTGTCGGGGAAATTGCGGTTGAATATAAGGGTATTTAATGTTTAAAGCAGATTTACACTTACACAGTAATAATTCTGACGGAAGCGATTCTTTAGAAGAGTTGGCGGCTAAAATTAATTCTGCCGGATTAAATGCTGCAGCGCTGACTGACCATGATACGGTTTTGGGAAGCGATAAAATGTCAGAGCTTTTAGATAGTAATGTGAAGTACATTAAAGGTGTTGAACTTACTTGTAAAAGCGATGATTTAAGTGTGCATATTTTAGGATTTAATATTGATACAAAAAATTCTGAATTATTAAATCTTATTGAGAAAGGTAAAATTCTTCGCCGCCAAAAATTAGAAACAAGAATAAAATACTTAAAAGAAACTTGGAATATAAATCTTACGCAAGAAGAAACGGATTGGTTGTATTCAAGAACAAGTCCGGTAAAGACGCATTTTGCCAATATTCTTGTAAAAAGAGGTTTGGCAGATAACAATGTTGAAGCTATGAAAAAATACCTTGACGGATGTAAAACCGGAAATACCAAGTTTACTATTGATGAAGCTGTAAATGCAATATTAAGCGCCGGAGGAATACCTGTTTGGGCGCATCCCTTGGGCGGTGAAGGCGAACGGCATTTTAGCAGGGATGAATTTATACCAAAGCTTGAAAGGATGATTAATTACGGTATAAAAGGTTTGGAATGTTATTACTCAAGATATAATTCCGTAGAATCCGAATTTTTGACCGATTGTGCACAAAAATATAATCTTTTGATTTCGGGCGGGAGTGACTATCACGGAAGAAACAAAGATATTCCTATAGGACGATTAAATTCGGATGACGAACCGGTAAACGGAAATTTATTGACATTATTAGAGGTATTATGAAAAAGGGGTTCCTTTATTTTGTACTGATACTTATTGCAGTTTCAATGTTAATACCGTTTGTAACAATGTTTCTTATTTCGTTAAGCGGAAATGAAAACATATTAACTGATTATAAAAATATTAATCTTAATTTCTGCGCATATAAAAATGTTTTCAAATCTATTCCCGTTGCAAAGTATTTTTTAAACAGTTTTATAGTGGCTTTGTTTACCACAATCGGGCAAGTTTTTATTTCCGCTCTTGCCGGATACGGATTTGCAAGGCTAAAATTCAAAGGTTCCGAAACATTATTTTTTATATTTATACTAACAATGATGGTTCCTTCTCAGGTAAATATTGTTCCGCTTTTTTATCTTATGAGTAAACTGGGCTGGATTAATACTTATCAAGCCTTGATAATACCGGGGATATTCGGCGGATTTGGTGTATTTCTTATGAGACAATATTTCAAAAGTTTTTCTTCCGAGCTTGAAGATGCTTCCAAACTTGACGGATGCAGTCAATGGCAGACATTTTACAAAATCGCACTTCCTTGTGCTTTGCCTGCTGTAGCAACATTGTCCGTATTTACTTTTGTTTCGGCATGGAACAGTTTTATGTGGCCTCTTATTGTTACGAATACAGATTCTATGCGTACTCTCGCCGTAGGGCTTACCGTTTTCAAAAGTTCTTTCAGAGAAATTACAATGTGGGGTGAATTGTGTGCTTGTGCCTGCATTTGTTCAATACCCGTTATAGCGGTATTTTTAATCGGTAAAAAATATCTTATCAACAATCCGCAAGACGGAGCTGTTAAAGAATAAGTTTGCGGAAAAATTTTAGTTTTTTCATAAACACAAAGAGGATGCGGAAAAAGTCTGAAAAATGACAATTTTTCGACTTTGCTTGGTTGCCGGCATTAAACGAGTTTCGGATTGCTTACGCAATCCTGTCACTCTCTGCC
>CADCOS010000004.1 GCA_902803165.1 uncultured bacterium
GCTGTACTTGTCAACCGTTTTTTCAAAATCATCTTTTTCTATGTACATAGCAGTTTTACCTCCTTTGTATATAACACGATTCAGAACACCGAAATTTTTCACTTGATTTTAAATTTTCTTCATATAAATATTATAATCAAAACGACAGACACAAATCAATGCTGTCTGCCGTTTTGTTTTTTAGGTATATTCAAATTATAGGTGAATAGCGTAGTTGTTAAGACATTGCAGATACTCTGTTAATTAACATTGAATACCTACAAAAAATGTGTCTATTACATTTCCGTCAATATCATAAAGTGGAACATATTCTCCGGTAGCACCGCTGTCGATAACTTCCTGCATTGAATCCGTATTGCTTAAATCGGGAACTATGGCACTCTGTTCTATATAACCAATATTACCATTTACACCTTCAGCCTTAATCATATCGGGTAAATCATTGTCAGTATCTCTGTCAACGATAGTTCCATAGGTTTTTCCATCTACAGTTACAATACAGGAAGAATTATTGTCGATTTGAGCTGAATACAGAGAATCAATATTATCATGTTGCATAGGAGATGTATAATTGTTGTATACAGTTCCAAACGCTGTCCAATGTGTTTCAATTCTATCTTCATGTGTATTTGTATTACTTGTTTTAAAGAAACCAGCTCCAAAACATCTGTAATTGTCTTTTTTATACCAACTATCAGTTTCGATTGTAAAATAACCTTGTTGGTCATTAGAGTACCCTTTCTCAACTTCTCTCAATATATTATTATCATTGTACAAATAAGCACCGGCTCCTATATAACCACCCGGAGTATCGTTGCCATTTGTTTGGATAACCGAAGTTTTTGCATAAGCACGATAACCGTTACATTTCAGTTCAGCATACACCTTGTATGTTCTGCCAAAATAAGGTCCTGCATAGGACGGTTCAGTAGCTGTATCAGCAAAACAAGTAACAGTTGCTGAGAAAGCCATTACAATCGCCAAAAGAAAACTCACATAAATTTTTATATTTCTTAATTTCATTTCTTTCACCTCATAAGTTATATACTATTCACCTATAATATACCTAACTTTACTTAATTTAAAAGGCTATTTGTTCTCTCCTTAACCTTATTATCATACTCTTCACTGTCAAATCCGTCATAAATATACTTGTTGTATTCTCCTGTTTCCAGTTCTTCATTAGTCAAAAAGCCTAAATTGATACGTTTTTCATTAAGCTCGTCTTTATCCCTTTTTATGCTTTTGATATACTTGCCGATAATATTAATTCCGTCCGAGTCAAAAACATAAACCCAGTTTCTATTTAAACCATTATCTCTGTCATTCTGCCAATCTACGGCGTTATCGTAAACTTCAAAAATATAATCGGGATCTCCTATCATATATTCAAATTCATCTCTGTAACAATAACCAATCTCTCCGCTTCTGCTGCTAACCGACATAAGTTCAAAACCATACAAATCCGAACCGTACATCTGACTGTTTTCATTCTTTCCCATTTCGGGAAGTATTTCGTTTTCATCAAACAAACCTCTTTGGGTAAGTCTGCTTGCCAGCTCATCAAGCTCACTGTCGGTAAAATTAACATTATCTTTTTCAGCACGTTTGGCAAGCTTTTCTTTAAACGATATATCAGAAGCTTTAGCTGCTCCCACAGTCCCAATCGCAAGCAAAGAAAGCAATATAACAATAATCGCTACTTTATAATAAACAGCTCTTTTTCGGCCCTTTGACATTTTAGGCTTTGTTTTGTAAAGCTTATAAAAACGTTCCTTGTTCACAGGTTCTAAGGAGTTCAATGTATCACAGTAATTTTCGCTGAGCAACTTTTCCAAATCAAAGTTATCCATACAAATCCTCCTTTAATATTTTTTCCAGTTGTTTCTTTGCCCGAGCAAGCTGATTTCCGACAGTTGACTGATTTCTATGTAAAAGCTCCGATATTTCCTTTATGGAATAACCCTCACGGTAATAAAGCTCAATCACAATTCTGTACTTGGGCGAAAGCTTTTGAACACTTTCCCAGACAGCTTTACTGTCCTCTTCCTCAACAGGGATATTTTCCGTAAGCTCGCTTTTATTTTTGAACCAATACGATTTCAGATAGTCCTTACTGAGATTTATCGCAACTCTTATAAGCCAAGCCTTTTCATGCTCCTCGGTTTCAAACTTCGGGTGTTTCTTGATATATTTTAAAAATGTATCTTGAATAATATCCTCGGCATCACTCCTGTTTCCGCAATAAGTATATACAACTCGAAAAAGAGTTTGACTGTACTTATCGACAATATTATCAAAGGTATCTTTTTCGATGTACATCTTTCTGACCTCCTTTGTCTATAATACGATTGAGTGAGGTATTTTTTCTCATTCATTTTAAAAATTTTTCGCAAAAAAACGGCAGGTATAACTTAATACAGCCTGCCGTTTTTATACAATAAATGTAATTAAGAAACCTTTGGTCGGGTGCGTAAAACATCAACTTTCCAAAAGCTCGATAGCTTTTTTATACTTCTCGTTTCGCTGGATATCCTTTGCTGTTACCTCTTCAAGCCGTGTAAGGTCGCTGTTGTGTCTTAAGTCCTCAAGCTTTACAGCCGCTGCAATGGGATTCTTTTTCACCTGTGCAATATAATCCATATAGTCGATATTTTGGGAATGGGTCATTGCGGCAACGGCAGAAATCACATCTTCCGAAAATCCGTATTTTTTTAGGTCGTCAAGAGTAATATCGGAATCTTCGACAACATCGTGCAGAAGTGCGACA
>CADCOS010000005.1 GCA_902803165.1 uncultured bacterium
AAAAAACAATCGTAAATAAGCGATGAGAACGCAACAAGACGGAGTCTTGTCCGCGTTCGAGCGCGAGTGAGCGGAGGCTGAAGTAAGCGATGAAAATGCAGCAAGACAAAGTCTTATTGCTTGATAATAATTTTTTATACTATAATAGACTTATGAAGAGAAAAATAAGTATTTTAGGTTCGACAGGTTCTATCGGACGGCAGGCCTTGGAAGTTATTGAAAGACTCTGGGATAAGTTTGAGATTATAGCTTTGACTGCCGGCTCAAATGTTGAACTTTTGAATGAACAAATACAAAAATTTAAACCAAAATATGCTTATGCTGACGATAAATCTAAAATCATCGGAGCAGAATACAAAACATTAGATGAAATTTGTTCAGACAAGAATAATGATATTATACTTGTTGCAGTTTCAGGAAGAATCGGTTTAAAGCCTACAATAACAGCAATTAAAAACGGCATTGATATTGCTCTTGCAAACAAAGAGACATTAGTAATGGCAGGAGACATTGTAATGCCGTTGGCAAATGAACATAATGTCCAAATTATTCCGGTTGATAGTGAACATTGTGCGATTCATCAATGCATAAAAAATATTAATCAAGTAGAAAAGCTTATAATAACAGCATCAGGCGGGCCGTTTTTACATAAATCAATTGATGAAATGAAAAATGCAACTGTAGAGCAGGCCCTTGCACATCCCCGCTGGAATATGGGTAAAAAAATAACTGTTGATAGCGCTACTCTTATGAATAAAGGACTGGAAGTAATTGAGGCTCATCATTTATTTGGAATGAACTATGATAAAATTGATGTAGTTGTGCATCCTCAGAGTGTCGTACATTCAGCCATTGAATACAAAGACGGCAGCGTAATTGCGCAGCTTGGCTTACCCAGCATGCATATACCTATTCAATATGCTATAACTTACCCTGAAAGATATGAAGGAATTAAATCAAAAAGTTTTAGTTTTTCTCAAATAGCAAGACTGGATTTTGAAGAACCTGATTGGGATAAGTTTAAAGCTTTAAAAATTGCATACAACTGCGGTAAAATCGGAGGTTCCGCTCCTGTGTGTATGAATGCGGCTAATGAAGAGGGTGTATTCGCCTTTTTGAAAGGGGAAATAAAACTGTTTGATATTATTGATATTGTTGAAAAAATGCTTGAAAAACACGAAATAATTCAAAATCTGTCTTTAGATGAAATATTTGAGATAGATGAAGAAATTAGACAAAAAACTCGAGATATTTTAGTAAAAAAATAATTCAATAATTAATTAGGGATAGTATATGAAATCAGAAAAATTTATAGAAATTATACCTTCATTTTTTGAGATTAATTTAAATATCGATAAAACAGGAGAAACTATTTTTAAAAAATTATCAAACATTATTGAGTTTGATGAAGCATTTATATATTTTACTAATCCTGAAAGTTTACAGTTAAAATACAGCTATAAAAACCATAATAACTATAAAACAGATACCATTTTCAATATAACGGCGAAATCTAAGAAGAGAATTTTCGAAAAAAACGGTGAAATTATTAAAAATAATGATGATTTATTAAATACAGTAGGTCTTGGAGAGTTAAATAAAAAATCTTATATAATGTCAAAATTATCAATAAAATCAACGATTTTTGGAATAATTTTACTGGCAAAAAAAGAGCATAATTTTTATTCAAATGAAGATTTAATTGTTTTAAATTCAGCATCATCAATTTTATCTTATATTTTAAAAGACTTAGAGTTGTCTAACGTATTTAAAATTCAATTAAAAGCTTTAAAAGACGGCATAATTGAAAAACAAGAAGCTTACAAAACAATAAAAGAGCAGAATGAAAAGATTCTTGAAGCAGATAGAGTTAAAAATGAATTTTTAGCAAATATTTCACATGAACTAAGAACACCTCTTAACTCAATACTAGGGTTTTCTGAAATTTTGGGAACACAAATATACGGCAAACTTAACAACAAACAAGAAGAGTATGTAAGTGATATAAAAGTATCAGCGACACATCTTTTAGGCATGATTAACGAAATTTTAGACATGTCAAAAATTGAAGCACACGCAATGAAAATATCCAAAAGTATTTTTCCTGTTTCAAGGGCAATTGATGAAGTGTGCAATATTGTTTATCCGTTAGCGGCAAAGAAACACATTAACATCAATAAAAATTTTTCTGAAGATTTTGAAATATTTGCGGATTACCAAAAAATACAACAGATTTTATACAATTTAATGAGTAATGCAATTAAATATTCACCTGAAAATAATACTGTTGATATAACGGCAGTATTAGGTAAAAACAACTTTAAAATAGCTGTGCATGATAACGGAATAGGAATTGATCCAAAGTATCATGGCAAAATTTTTGCCAAATTTGTTCAATTAGACAGTGCTTATACTAAAAAAGAAAGTTCAACAGGGCTTGGACTAACAATTACAAAAGAATTAGTTGAGCTTCACGAAGGGAAAATATCTCTTATTAGTGAAGTAAATAACGGTTCAACATTTATAGTTGAAATTCCGCAATAAATATTGGTTGACTTATACTCGCCGTTATAATTTAATTTTATAAGATTCATTTTATCAAGAGGCATATTTTGAATATACTGGACGAAATATTAAAACTTAAAAAAGAAAAAAATGCAGTAATTTTAGCTCATTGTTACCAACCTGTTGAAATTGATGAGGTTGCTGATTATGTTGGAGATTCTTTATATTTAAGCAAAAAAGCAAGTGAAACAAATGCAGATATAATAGTTTTTGCCGGTGTGCATTTTATGGCGCAGAGTGCGAAGCTGCTTAACCCTGAAAAAAAAGTTTTACTGCCGAATATGAATTCAGGTTGCTTTATGGCAGATATGATAAATGCAGAGCAGCTAAGGGAGTTTAAAAACTTACATAAAGGTGTACCTGTTGTATGTTATATTAATTCTACCGCTGAAGTTAAAGCTGAATCAGATATTTGCTGCACAAGTTCAAATGCTTTGGAAATAATAAAAAATCTTAATTCAAAAGAAGTTTTATTTGTTCCAGATACATATTTGGGGAAATGGGCAGAGTATAAATTAGGCAATGTAAAAGTTACAACATATAACGGATTTTGTCCGACTCATCTCAGAATAAGACCGGAAGATATTCAAAATGCTCGTAATAAGTATCCGAATGCAAAAATTTTAACTCATCCTGAATGTCACTGGGAAGTATGCAAACTTTCGGATTTTGTCGGTTCAACAAAAGAAATTATTGAATATTCTAAACAAAGTAAAGACAAACAGTTTGTTATTGCAACAGAAAAAGGTGTAGTGGACAGACTTTCAAGAGACAGTAAACTTTATAATTGGGGAAAAGAATTTATTTTAATAAAGGACGATATTGTCTGCCAAAATATGAAATGGAATTCATTAGAGGATATTTATAATGCTCTAAAATATGAACAGCACGAAGTTACTGTCGACAGTTCGGTATTTGAAAAAGCCAAACTTTGCGTAGACAGAATGTTTGAATTATTAAAAACAGGGAATTTAAAGTAATGAAAATATTGGTTGGATTATCAGGCGGTGTTGATTCTTCTGTAGCCGCACTTATATTAAAACAACAAGGTCATGAAGTAATAGGCGCGACAATGTCCATTTGGGGTAAAGACGGAATGGCATTAAAAACAGGACACAGAAATGCTTGCTACGGACCTGATGAAAAAGAAGATATAGAAGAAGCACGAAAGATTGCCAAAGAACTTGATATACCTTACCACGTGTTCAGCTGTGCTGATAAATACGAAGAAGTTGTATTAGAAAATTTTAAAAAAGAATATTTGAGCGGAAGAACACCGAATCCATGTGTTTGGTGCAATGCTCTTATTAAATTCGGAGTATTACCTGAACTTGCAAAGCATAACGGTATTGAATTTGACAAATTCGCAACGGGACATTATGCGAGAATAAAAGAAGAAGATGGTCGTTATAAACTGCTAAGAGGAACAAATCCTCATAAAGATCAATCATACTTCTTATATAGGTTAAAACAAGAACAACTTGCAAATATAATATTACCTCTGGGAGAATATACAAAGGAGCAAATTCGTGAAATTGCGGCTAAAAACGGGCTCCACGTTGCAGATAAACCTGACAGCCAAGATTTTTATGACGGGGATTACAATGAGCTATTAGGTGTTAAAGAACTTGAAGGCAATATTGTTAATACTGAAGGCAAAATTTTAGGCAAACATAAGGGGATTTGGAATTATACAATAGGTCAAAGAAAAGGGCTTGGAGTTTCTGCAGCTGAACCACTGTACGTGCTTGAATTAAAAAAAGATACAAATGAAGTCGTTGTGGGCTATGCAGATAAAACGTTTAACGAAGGACTTATTGCAACAGATATAAATTGGATTGGCATTGAGTCCTTAACAAGTGAAATGAAAGCTCAAGCAAAGATTCGCTCAACACAACAGCCTGCAGATGTAACACTTATTCCAAACGGTGATGATGTAAAAGTAATATTTGATAATATGCAAAAATCAATTGCTATAGGTCAATCGGCAGTATTTTATGACGGCGATACAGTCCTTGGCGGCGGCATAATAAATGAAACCTTCTAATCAGAAAAAGCTTTGTACAAGTCTAATATTCGCTTAAATTTCCAATCAGGCTCTATTTCAAGTGATATACGTCTTGGGGTAAATGGTTTTGTAAATTCTAATTTGTATGCTTCTAAAACCTGTTCATCTGTTTTTATTTTAGGCTTACCGAATCCGTATAATGTGTCATTATATACAGGATGCCCGATAGAAGATAAATGTACTCTTATTTGATGGGTTCTTCCCGTAACAAGTGTGACCTCTACAAGAGTAATATCCTTATACCGCTCTAATACTTTTACATACGACAAGCAATCTTTTGCATCTTTACCGTTTATCATC
>CADCOS010000006.1 GCA_902803165.1 uncultured bacterium
CGGTAACCAAAATGTCCACCCATTTGCACTTTTGTCCCCAAAATTGCACTAAAAAGTAGGGTTGACTTTAGTCAACCAAAATTTATCAGTAGACTGAAGTCTACCCTACTTGCTTTATTAATAGCGAACATTCTAAAGATACTTCACAAAATAAAGAATTAGTAAAGTTGTAAAATCATTTATGCGGTTGCATATTATTTAAATTTGAAATCAAATAAATCCTGTTCAGATGTTTCCAAGATATCACATATTTTAAACAATAGCCCCAAGCTTATTGTTCTTTTTGCTGTTTCTACTTTCGCTAAATGCTCTCTTGAAATATCTAATAATTCAGCAAGTTTGTTCTGAGAAAAGCCTTTCGCTTTTCTCGCATTTCTAATATTCTTGCCAAGGAGCATTAATTTTGTAGTCTCATTTGTCATATTTTTATTTTCGTTTATAATGAGGTAAAAGTATGTAGTCTTAAAGAGAACAAAATGGGTAATCTATACAAAAAGAAAATATTAATTGACTTGGATGGGGTATTGAATGAGTACGGGAAAGAACCGTATGACGAAAATTTTATCCCGGAGATTAAACCCGGAGCAAAAGAGTTCATTGAAAAATTAAGCGAATCTGCAGAACTTTATTTGTTTACTTCAAGGAATTTGATGCTCTCTGCAAAATGGCTGTTTGATAACAAAATCGATAAATATTTCAAAGATATTTCAAATACAAAACTCCCCTCATATCTCTATATTGACGACAGATGCATATGCTTCAGGGGCAATTTTGACCAAACCCTTAAAGAAATCCAAGAATTTTCTGCACATTGGGAACAAATATAATAATTTGTTTCCGATTAGAGTATAATACTATTATGGAAAACAAATTTAAAATATCGTCAAAATATGCTCCTGCCGGAGATCAGCCGAAAGCAATTGAACAGCTTGTTGAGGGGGTAAATAAAGGGTATGACACACAGACTTTGCTTGGTATAACAGGTTCAGGTAAAACATTTACCATAGCCAATGTGATAGAGCGTATTCAGAAACCCACACTCATTATTGCACACAACAAAACCCTCGCAGCTCAATTATACAACGAATTTAAAGAACTTTTCCCCGACAACGCCGTTGAATATTTTATTTCATATTACGATTATTATCAGCCGGAAGCATATATTCCGAGAACCGATACGTATATTGAAAAGTCTGCGAGTATAAACGATGAAATCGACAGACTTCGTCATAATACGACAAGAAGTCTTTATGAAAGGAACGATGTTATTGTAGTAGCTTCAGTTAGCTGTATTTACGGTTTAGGGCTGCCTGAAAGTTATTTTAAAGGGACAATAAAAATAGAAGTCGGGCAGCAGCTTGAAAGAAATGACTTAATTAAGCACCTTGTAATGACACAATACTCGAGAAACGACGTTGAACTGGAACGTTCAACCTTCAGAGCAAGAGGCGATATTTTAGAAATTATGCCGGCTTATGAAAAAATAATTACAAGAATATATTTCTTCGGAGATGAAGTTGAAAAAATTGTTAAAATTGACCATTTGACAGGAGAAATTATTGAAGTTCCCGAATCAGTCGTAATTTACCCTGCCGTGCATTATATCGCCTATGACGAAAATGAAGACGAAACAATAGCTATGATTCGCCAAGAATTAAAAAATCGTGTAGCTGAATTGGAAAGCCAAAACAAAATTCTTGAATCCCAAAGACTTCAGCAGAGAGTAAAATATGATATAGAAATGATTAAAGAAATGGGCTATTGTTCGGGAATTGAGAACTATTCAAGAATAATTGAGCGCCGCCCTGTAGGCTCTGCACCGGCTACGCTTTTAGATTATTTCAGAGGTGATTTCTTAACGGTAATTGACGAATCTCACGTAACGATACCGCAATTAAACGGAATGTACCACGGTGATGCTTCAAGGAAGAACACACTTGTCGAATACGGGTTCAGACTTCCTTGCGCGAAGGATAACAGACCTCTAAAAAGTAAAGAATTTTTTGCTAAAGTCGGACAAAAAATATATATTTCAGCAACTCCTGCGGATTTTGAAAAACAAACCTCTCAACAAATTGTTGAGCAAATCATTCGTCCGACAGGGCTTGTTGATCCAAAAATACATATAAGACCAATTGAAACCCAAATTTCAGATTTGAAGTCAGAAATCCGAAAACGTGCCGAGAAAAACGAGAGAGTTTTAATTACAACTCTTACTAAAAGAATGGCGGAAGATTTGACAGACTTTTTCTTACAAGACGGGATTCGAGTCAGATATTTGCACAGCGACATAAAATCAATTGAGCGTGTAGAGATTTTGCGTGACTTGCGTTTGGGTGAGTTTGACGTATTAATAGGCGTTAATCTTTTAAGAGAAGGTCTGGATATTCCTGAAGTCTCACTTGTAGCAATTATGGACGCTGATAAAGAAGGCTTCTTACGTTCAGATACAAGTTTAATACAAACAATCGGGCGTGCGGCACGTAATGCTTGCGGTGAAGTTATTATGTACGCTGATAAAATAACGGATTCAATGCAGAGAGCAATTGACGAAACAAACCGCAGACGTGAAATTCAGCTTGAACACAACAAAAAATACGGAATTATTCCTCAAACAATAAAAAAACCTATTGAAAACAATCTTCTTTCTCTTGTTGAGAGCTATCGGGATTTTGAAGACATTGTTGCTGAAGAAATGGTTGAAATGGGAATTGATAAAAAAGATTTACCAAAACTCATTACAAAATTGGAAAAAGATATGCACAAAGCAGCCAAAATACTTGATTTTGAACGTGCAGCTCAGATAAGAGACCAATTAAAAAAACTCAGGGAAATGTTATAGACTTGAGTTATTCAAACAAATCAAAAATTCTTTTTCTGATATCTTTTTCCGAAAGCTCTTCGGTAACTTTATTCAAATCCAAAGTCATTTGGTAATATTCTGCAGCGTTTGATTTATCACCGATAGCCTGATACGCTCTTGCAACGTTAAAGTATGCAAGTGTATAATTCGGGTTAATTTCAATTGCACGTTTAAAATAATTAATTGACTCTTTCGGATCTCCAAAACCGTCAAGATAAACTACACCTAAATTATTTTGAGAAATTTCAAAATCAGGATTTAATTCAATTGATTTATGGAAAGCAACAATAGATTCTTCCAAATAATCCTTTTCCCATAGAGCAAGACCGGTTTTTGCATAAGTTAAAAAGTTCAAAGGATCGACCGATATTGCATCACAATACGTTTTTATTGCTCTGTCTAAATCGTTTTGAGCCATATACAAATCACCGAGCGATAATTGTATATCTATATTGTTCGGATCAAGAACCATTCCCGCATTAAAAGTTGCTTCAGCAGCTTCATAATTTTCCTTAATTTCAGCATAAATCGCGCCCAGCGCGTGACATACAATTGAAGTCCATTCAGCATCGGGATTTAATTTAATAGCCTGCTGGTAATATTCAATTGCATCATCATAAAGTTCTGCTTTTACATAAGCATAAGCAAGTGAATTGTTATAGTATGGATTTTCAGGGTTCAATTCTGCCGCAAGTTTGAATGCTGATACGGCATGTATCTTATCTTGTTTTTTTAAATACAAGTGACCTAATTCGTAATAAATTTTATCTAAATCAATTCCGAATTCAAGAAGTGAATTGTAATAGTCGATTGTAATATCTATATTGTCAGGGAAATAAGTTTGACTGATTGTAGCAAGCTTAATCAAAACATCTCTGTCCGAAGGATTAAGTTCGTATGCCCTTTTATAACATTCAAGACTGGAATCAATATCATTGCATTCAAGTGATAAATCACCCATTTTTTGATAAAATAAATTTCCTTGTTGTGTTTTTTCCAAACCTTTTGAATAAGCTTCCAAAGCAGAAGGGAACAGTTTCATTTTCTCAAATGTTTCGCCTAACGCTTTATATGAAAATACAGAAAAGTCATTAGCCAAAAATTTGTAAAACATTTTTAACGAAGGGCAATCCCACATTATCATTACACTGCCGGATAAAAGATAATATAAAAATTTTGCCACATCTTTGAATGAATGATGCGAAGATTTAATTCTGTTTAATAGCACTTTTGACAAAAACAATCTCGGACGGGCAGAGTTCTTACCCGCTTCTGATATTGCAAGAGAGAATTCTTTTTCAGCTTCTTCCATGTTGCCGTTCAAACACTGAAAATATCCTGTATAAATATGAGCATTCGGATTATCAGGCTCAAGACTCAAAGCTGTCTTACACTGTTCCAAAGCACCATCTAACGAAATTTGCCCTTTTATTAAAAGCAAACTTGCAAGTCGATAATAGGACTCAGAAAGAGTCGGATTTGTTTTAATAGCATCTACATAACATTCGATTGCCTTTTCCAAATCTGTTTCCTGCTGTCTTATTAAATACTTTTCGTGCGCAACACGTGCTTCTTCTAATATTCCGTCAGCATTGCCGAGCGGAGCTATTAACGGGGTAATTGTTTGTTCTGTCATGTCTTCTCCGACAAAAATGTGTCTAAACTACATGAGGTAGAGTCGGCAGCGAACGAAAAAACTTTAATTTGTTTTTAAAAATATCGTCTGTTTGGTTGAAAATTTTTCAGCAAATAAAAAAGCCGTACCACTGCCTATCGAAACACAAAATTTTTAACTCGGAAATAATAATCTCCTTTTTAAAAATATCACACCCGAAAGTATTACCTTAGTGCTGCTATGTTTCCATCCTGACACGGTTCGGCAGCTTTCGCCGCAATAATTTAAACTATCAACGATTATCAAAACTCTGCCAAAATTCTTGTACCCCTCACAGCAGGCTCTGCACCCCGCTAAGCGTTCGAGTCGAGAGATCCGCTAAGTCCCCGTGGAGTACGGCAAGGTTATTTTAACATGGATAATTAAGTAATACAAGGCAAATAATAAAATATAATCTTTGAGGACGGCTTGTAAGATTCTATCGTAGATCTAAATTTTGCGATTTTATTTGTGACTTTCTTTGACCGCAAAGAAAGTCACACAAAGAAACTCTCGGCGCTCGAACTGCGCTCATTAGCCAATTGTAACGCTTAACCTGAGGAAGTGAACTCGCTTCGCTCAAACAGCACTTCCTTTGTTGCTGTTTCGCTAACATTGGCTATTCGCTCCGTTAGGCGCCGATTTTATTGTGTTGTCGTTCGGGTTTTTACCGCGAGCGTATTGCTGAAAGCAACAATAGCGGATTTGCGGACGGAATGAACGAAGTGAATTCCGGATAGCGAACAGATTTTGTTAACAGGTACGAAGTACCGAAAACAAAATTCTGTGAGCGTGGAGCAAATTCAAGACGCGAGCATAAGAGATTCGGCGCAGCCGAACACTGTTTAACGCCCGCAGGGCGTAGTAAACAATTGCGTGCTTTTCTTTCTTCTTTTTTGGGGTGCCTTTTTTCATTCTTTCTTTTGCCTCGCAACTAAAAGAAAGAAGAAAAAAGGCACTAAAAAAAATTTAAAATTATGATAGATTTAAACCTACCAAATTCTTTAGCACTGCCGCCCGACCAATATCTACGTACGTAGTACTTGCAATTAAAAAGCGTTTATTGTAAGATTCTCGTGTACATAATTGCTATAAAGGTGGTGAAAATATAAAATGGCAGAAGTTAAAGTAGGCGAAAACGAATCAATCGAAAGCGCTTTACGCAGATTCAAGAAGAAAATCCAAAAAGCAGGTATTCTTTCTGAAGTTAAAAAGCGTGAAAGATATGAAAAGCCGAGCGTAAAGAGAAAACGTAAATCTGAAGCAGCTCGTAAGCGCAAAGTATAGATTTAAAGAGGACAATTTTATAATTGTCCTCTTTTTTAGTATAAGATATAAATATCAACCAACATTTTCTTTACAACAACAAGTATTTTATTGTATAATCAACATGTTTTAGATTTGATTCAGAATTGGAGGGTATATGAAAGAAGAGTTCACAACAAATGCAAGAAGATGGTATGACAGAGATCCTATCTTGTCTTCCGCTATGAAAACTTTAGAAGAATCCGATGATGAAACGCAAATTAAGATTGCATTAAATTTGATTAAAATTATTACAGAACACAATATATCCGATTCACAATATGAATCAGTTGAAGATATTATTTCAGCTACAGAAGATGTCCTTGACAGCACAAAAAAAGGCCGCTGGTATGATATTGATGCGACATTAAGAACAGCCATAAGCCTTCTTCAAAATTGTCCTGAAGATACCAGAAGAGTTATCGCAAAAGAAATGGCAAAAAATGTCATTGAAATTATAAAGAAAGACGAAGAAGACTCTGACGAAGAGAATCAAGAACCGGAAGTTTAGCCTAAAATGGTAACAAAAGCAATCACAGCGACAACTGTAGGCATTAATGCTTTTAAAATAGAGGTCGAAGTTGATGTAGCCAATTCACTTCCTAACATTAGTATTGTTGGGCTTCCTGACAGTGCGGTTAATGAAGCAAGGGAGAGGGTTCACTCAGCGATTAAGAACTCGGGTTTTGTGTTCCCGACCGGAAAAGTTATTGTAAATTTAGCTCCCGCTGATATTAGGAAAGAGGGTACGAATTTTGACTTACCAATTGCAGTCGGGATATTAAAAGAGCAGGGGATTAATATTCCTGATTCAAATGATACAGCATTTTTAGGAGAATTATCGCTTGACGGTTCTTTAAGAAGGGTGAACGGAGTTCTGCCTTTAGTTGCCGGATTAAAAGAATGCGGCATAAACAATGTTTTTGTTCCGTTTGAAAATGCGAAAGAGGCAGCATTAGTTCAAGGGATTAATATATACGGAGCAAAGTCACTTGCGGAAGTTGTTGCACACTATGAAGATACCCCTATTGAAACAACAAGGGTTGATATAAACAGATATTTGGAAGAAAACGCTGCTATTGACTATACTTACGATTTTAAAGATGTAAAAGGTCAGCAAAAGGCTAAAAAGGCGTTAGAAATAGCTGCAGCAGGCGGACATAATATTTTAATGAGCGGTTCTCCCGGCTCGGGGAAAACGTTAATGGCAAAATGTATGGCATCAATTTTGCCGCCGTTAGAACTTAAAGAAGCCTTAGAGCTTACGAAAATATATAGTATAAGCGGGCTTTTAAGCCCTGATGAGCCGTTAATGACAAAACGCCCGTATCGTGCGGTGCATCATACCGCATCTCCTAACGGAATAATTGGCGGCGGCTCAAACCCAAAGCCGGGTGAAATAACCCTTGCGCACAGAGGGGTATTATTTTTAGATGAAATGATAGAATTTCCGAGACCGGTGCTTGAAGTTTTGAGACAGCCGATAGAGGATGGTGAAGTAGTTATTTCAAGATCAAAGTTGTCGGTTAAATACCCTTGTAACTTTATGCTGCTGGGAGCGATGAACCCATGCCCATGCGGATATTTGGGGGATAAAGAAAAGCAATGCACCTGCACGGAATCTCAGATACAAAGATATCGTGCAAGATTATCAGGCCCGTTATTGGATAGAATTGATTTAATAATAAATGTTCCGAGGCTTACGACAGAAGAGCTTGTAAATACAAAAGGAGATGCGGAACCGTCAGAAAAAATAAGAGAAAGAGTCGTAAAAGCAAGAAAAATTCAAGCTAAAAGGTATGAAAAAGAAGGCATTTTGACAAATTCCGAATTAACTGCCGAAAAAATAAAAAAATATTGCAAATTAGATGAAAAGTCGTCGCAATTATTAAAAACCGCATCTCAAAAATACGGACTTTCCGGAAGAAGGTACCACCGTGTATTAAAGATAGCAAGGACTATAGCAGACTTGGCAGAATCAACGGATATTAAAACTGAACATTTAACACAAGCATTGCAATACAGAGCGGACATATAATACAAACCCTTTGACGAATATCATCAAAGGGCTGTATTTTATTTCGGCTAAAATTATTTACTAGCCTGAGAAGGTTTTGTATGAACTTTCGATATTATCTTCGATAACTTTTTTAACAGCATCCAATTCTGTATCTATTGCTTTTCTTTCGTTATCAAGTCTTGTAAGTTTTAATTCAAGATTTCTGTCTTCTTGTTGGATAATTTCTGTCTTAGCATTAATTTCTTGTTGTTTTTTGTCATAAATTAATTGAGCATATTCATATTGATTATAAGCTTCTTCGTATGCAGCGGAATCTGTTGTTGTTTCAGCTGAAAGATGAACTGTTTTGTATGTTGCAACAGTACCGTCAGCAGCATATTCAACAGGGATTTTTACATCAGTTATTCTGCCTTGAGCATCGAATGTTAATAAGCAGTTGTCTTTGTGATCGATGTCAGTATATTTTCCATTAGCTATGTAATCATAAGTTGTTAAATAGTGTGTAGAAGTAACATCACCTATAGAAGAAAGAACTTCGTTAGTATATACAAAGTGAGGAACATTTCTTCCTGTATTAGAATCCTTAGAGAAGTATACGCCGAACAATTCGGAAACTTCATCATCGGTTTTACCTTCAGTATCAGCAGGGAAAGCGTTTCTTAATGCTTCGATATATGAAACCAATGAATCTGATGAAATCAAACCGAGATTTGCTGCTGTTTTTACTGTATAGCAGTTTTTATCAGCAACCACACCGATTAAATCAGTTCTTTCTGCGTTTGTATAAATTCCTGCACCTGAAGCATCATCAGGAACTACTTCAGCTGTAGATCTTTTTGCAATCGCAGCGCCGTATGAACTATTCATTCTATATGTTCCGTCATCATTTAATAAGAATAATGATGTTGTATCACTTGTTGAAGTTGCGAAATCAGAATCTTTAACAGATCTGAACGCACCGTTTTCGATTACATAATAGCTGTTTGCTAAATCTACTTTTTGATATCCGTAGCCTTTTTTAGGAGTCATAATACTAGTATCGTTTCCGAGCAAGTAATCTTCTGTTTGATCAACAGCACTTGCACCGCTGTATGTAGTATTGTCTTTTAATACAAATATTTTTTTACCAGTACATTCAGCTGCATCAGGGTTTGAAACTTCAATAAACTTACTGCCCTGAAGCATATAATAACTTCCTGTTGAGCCGATTGAACCACCTAAACCTACGTATTCCATAATAGTATCAACACCTGAACCGCCATAAGTATATGATGATAAATCGTGTTGAGCAGAAGAAGTTATATCAAAGTAATTTGTTGCAGTAGTAATTGGTGATGGTTCAACAGTCAATTTCAATTTAGCAGGAACGCCTCTAGCAGCTGCAGTACCTGCTTCTGTTACATAGTGACCTGTTTTTGAATATTGAAAATCAATCGAATAAGTTCCGTTGTGAGGAATAACAGAACCGATAGTAAATGTGGACGCACCATCCGCACCTGAATATACAACTTTTGTATAATCACTTGTTGAAGGAGGAGTAGGAACTTGCATATCAAGCAAGCTGTTATATAGAGCCGTACATTGTTGAGAAAGTACCGTTCTTTCTTGGTTGATTTGCTGCCCTTGATACTCTAAGTTGTTCATTCTGGCAACTAAACCTAAATATCTTGCTTGTGATGCTGACATACCCATGACGAGTGTCTCCTTATTCCTTTTCCTGTTTAATAATATTTACGGCATTTTTCAGAAAAACTTTAATAAATTTAGTAAAATTGTTACAAAAATTTACAATTAGGGAGGGAAAAAGGATAAATCACCCAGTCACCTTTTTTCGTGATTATGTGATTAGGAACTGTTTTTCCTATTCACTTATTCACCTATTCACCTGATCACCTGGTCACCTATTCACCTGATCACATGGTCACTAAATCACCTTATTTCCAATTTTCCATTTTCCATTTTCAACTTTCCATTTAAATAACTGGATTGCTTCTGGCTTTTGCCCTCGCAATGACGGAATCACCTGATCACATGGTCACCTAATCATCTTAATAAGCTCTATTGCTGACCTAAGAAAGAATCATATTGATTTTGCATTTTAGAAATCAACATATCCATAGACTGGAATTTATTTTCTAATCTTGCTCTATAAGCTTCAACGGATTTATTAGCACGTGAAATTTTATCGTTCAAGTTTTGGATTGTCTTAGCAAATGAGTTGTCTGCCGAAGAGAAGTAGCCCGAAACTGATGTCAAAGCGTTTTCAACAACATTTTCAACCTGCATCAAAATACCGTTTGTAGTATCGTCGCCGACAAGAAGTTTTTTAACGGAATCAGGATCTTTAGCGTACTGTTCAAGGAATTTTTCCGTATCCAAGAATAAGGTATCTATACCTGTAGTTGAAATATTTCCGCTGCTTGCGGTAACGGTTGAAATACCGATAGCCGAGAGGTTTCTGAATGCGGAATTTCCGGCAAAAGTACTTGTAACGAGGCTTCTGATTTGATTTCTGATTGATTTAAGCGTAAATTGATCAGAAAGAGCGCCTTCTTTAGAAACTTCTTCATCGACTGCCGTAACGAGTTCATTATATGCATCAACGAATTCTTGCATAGCGGTTGTTGCGGCTTCTTTATCCTTATCAACTGTTATAGTAATAGTTTCATCGCTTGCTGCTTTCAAGTTAAACGTAATACCGTTAATTCTTGAAATATCGCTTGTGATTATATTTGAAGTTGAAGAGAATCTTGTTCCGTTAATTGTGAAGTTAGAATTTTTACCGACAGCTTGGGCATCTCTGGCAAGTCTTGTAACCTGAACAGATCCGTCATCATTTCTGTCTGTGTTAGTTAAACCTAACAAATCAGTAAAGTTAGAAGTTCCGGCTTCTATGTTGACAAGAGAAGAACCTGTTGTTCTTGCAGTGATTACCATTTTACCGTCAACAGAATCCCAATAAGCTGAGGCATTAGATTTTTCAGACGAATTTATTTGAGAGATAATACTTGCAATAGTAGTATTTTCGTCTATTGTAAATGTGTCATCACCGATATTAAATGTACCTGCGGTAACATCACCGAGTTCGTTACTCTTTCTGAATAATCCTGCATCCATAACTCTTGACATTGCATTAATCTTATAGAGTTCTTTTGCGGAAGTTACGGTTCCGTCTTCGTTCTCTACAAATCCGCATATAGCAGAGAAATTCGTTGTATCAACTGAAGAACCGACCTGAACTACCGCATCATCAGTTGAGAAGAAGGTTAAATGACCGTCTTCGACTTTAATATCTACATCACTAAATGCGGAAGAGATTCTTGAACGCAATTGACCGAGTGTTTCATTTGCATTAACTTCTATTGAAGCTTTTTTACCGTCTCTGTAAATTGCCAGATTACCTGTTGAAATATTCAATAATGACAATTGAGTATTCATATCAGCGTAATTTGCTACAGAGAGGTTTCTGTCTTCAAGTGTTGTAATCGTTTGAGTTAAAGATTCGGAGCTTGCACAGAAACCGCCTAAATCTTCACTGTATTCAAGACCTAAGTTTGAGAGCAAATGCGAATCAGTTGCATCGGTAATAACATTGAACGAACGATTACCTGTTTCAAGCCTCAAAGTACCGTCATTCAAAGTAGCTTTTACACCGACTCTGTTAAATTTTTCAAGCAGCGAACCGAAGGTTTCAAACGAAGTAATATGAAGTTCGTTATATTCGCCGTCAACTTCGAAAGCAAAAGTACCTTCGGAATGTTGAACACTATCATTAACGGTTTTGTCATAATCCGAGAGGAATGTTTCGTTACTTGCAACAATAGTGTGAGTTACATATTCCGTTGTTTGCAAATCGCCGTTGTAGTTATATTGCTTAGCTGTTTGAATATTCAAGACATCAGCTATATTAGACGCTCCGACCGAGTTAGATTTTGCAATATAAGAATCGCCCGTACCCTGGATAATTATTGTTGAATAATTTCCGTCTTTCTTAAGTGTTGTATGTAAACCGTAAGAATTAAGTGTTTCAAAGAGTGAACCGATTGTTTCATCGGAAGACATATCGACTTCGTGACGAACACCGTTTGAGAACACATAGAATTTACCTGCGGTAATACCGAGAGTTGAGAGTAAAGTATCTCTGTCAGCAGCGACATCAATACCGTGTTCAACCGTTTGAGAAGAAACCGAACCTGCATAATGTCCGGGCTGTTCCCAATTAGAAGTATCAAGTCCCAGTACAGACATAGCGTTAGAACCGCCGACTGCAGGTGTAAGTATTGTTTTGTCGCCGTTATTTTGGATTACCAATTGACCTGAGGAATTCAAGTAAGAATTAAATCCGTGGAGTGTCAAAGTATCCATAAACGAGCCGACTGTTTCATTTGCTCCGAGTGTAATTGTAGCTGTAGTACCGGCAACCTGATCGGAAACGGTTAAAGTACCTGCCTGATAATTTCCGCCTGCGATTTCAGACAGCTTAGTTTCTCTGTTAGCGGTAACAGTAGGAGTCTTTTCAACATCCAAATGATTTGATGTATAAACATTACCCATTGTCCAATCGTTGAACAATACGTTCACAACATTGGATTCGCCTGAATTACCGTCATATTTCAGGTAAGTATTACTTGCGGCTCCGAGCGAAATTTTGCCTGAAGAATCGATACTTGCGGAAATTCCGTACAATGATAAATCAGCGAACATATCCGCAACGGTTGTATCGTTTGTAATTGTTTTGTTAACAGTTACACCGTTAGAGACGACCTGATAAGTACCTGCGGTAATTCCGAGTGAATTTCCGGAAGCATCACGCAATTCGGTAACTTTTGTTGCGGTACTTATTACATTGTCAGGATTTGTGATATATTCAAGCGTTTGTGAATTAATAGTTTTGTTAGTATCCCAAGTGTTATTTGCACCGATTTTAGCTAAGAAGTCTGACGCGCCTGAGCCTGTATAAGTACTTAAATATGTATCGCCTGTCGTAGTGAATGAGATACTGCCGTCGTGTCCCAAACCGTAATTCATTGAGATGCCGTAATTAGCCAATTTTGAATTCAACGTATCAAGAGTATCGGTAGTTTCTATAGTAAGCGTTTTTTCTATGCCGTTTTGAACGACTTTAACCTTACCCGCAGAGATATTCAAAGCATTTCCGCTTGAATCTCTTAAATCGGTAATCTTAGTTTGACCGAGTGTTTTATCGGTTTCTGAATATGTGTTTCCTGAAATATTAAAATGACTTAATACATCGTTGGAGTCGGAAGCGATAAAGTTGTTTCCGTTAGCTCTCAAAGATAATACGCCACTGTTAAGAGAAGCTGTATACCCGTGAGAATTGAATGCATCCATTAACTGTTGAACTGTTGTATCCTTAGTCAAATTAATTGTGCCGCCGTTATCACCCGTAATAACTATGCTTGAATTTGAATTAATACCGAGTCTTTCAAGAGTATCCGAAGCTGATACGGTAACTTCCGTAGTTCCTTCGACAGCTGCTGTGGTATAAGAGAAATTCAAACCTGTAGAAATGTTACCTAAAGCGGCAGAAAGGTTTGCGCTCATACCTGTAACGACACCCGTATCGGAAGCACCGCCCAAAGAGAATTGACCGTTTGTGAGAGAAGAAGTTATACCTTTGGCAGTTAACGCTGACTGTATTGCGGCAATATTGTCGGTTGCATTAATTGTAATATCGCCGTTAGTTGTATGTATAACTCCGTTAGAAGTCATTCCGAGTGTTGCCAGTGTGGTAGCAGTTGTAGCGGATGTTGAATTTACATTTGTTGTATAAGTTTCACCAAAACCTGTATCAACTCTGAGTGCATTAGCTACATTGGAAGTCATGGCAGAGACATAGACAGTATCCGAATTTCCTCCGAGAGTAACAACACCTTGATTTGAAATATTCATGGAAACTTTGCCGTTCAGTGCATTTTGGATTGATTGAATAGTGCTGTCAGCAGTTACATTAACCGTGCTTCCGTCTGAAAGCGTGATACTTCCCGTTTCTTCGTCTGCAAATCCTAACTCGCCGAATGTAGTGGCAGCTGTTGCGGTATTTCTGTATGTATGATATACGGTTTGAGTCTGGGTAATAGTTGTAGTGGTTGAATCGCCGTAAGATACATTTACGTTATACGTTGTACCGTTACCTGCATTAATACCCAATGCTGATTCAAGTTCAGGAGACATAGATATTACGTAATTGCTGTTATTACCTTCAATAGTAAATTGATGAGTTGATTCATTAAACGATGCCGTTATACCTTTGGCAGCAAGTGCTCTAACGACACTGCTGTTAGCCGCAGCTCCGTCAGTTGTACTGATGACAGCGGTGCTGGCGAGCGTAATATTTTCTACATTGCCGTTATTCATAACCGATATGGTTACGTCATTTCCTATGCCGAGCTGTGCTAGTGATGTATTAGCAGTGGCATTGACATGTGTTGTTTCATATACTGTTTGAGGAGTATCAATCGTATAAGTTTGAGTTTGAACTGATGTATTGGTATGTTCCTCTATGTTATACGTTCCCAAATATCCGCTGGTCCAACCTAATATATTTGCAAGATTAGACGAGATTGATACTATCGGATTGTCCGCGTATTCTTTTAAATCCATCCTGTGTTCTTCATTCAACACTTCTAACTTGGAAACTCCTCCGCCTTTATCACCAATTCCGCTCCATACATCATACAGAGTGTTGTACTGGTTGAATTGAAGTTCGCTACCGTCAAGAAAACGTATATATGCGACATCCGAATCAGAGAATCCAAAATTGTACAGTTTTGTGCTTTCATCGGCGAGAATGGTTTCCGATGTCGGTGTCGTAATAACGGTAGTCGTAGACGGACTTGTCGAAACAGATATGTTATAAGAAGTGCCGTTTCCTACGGAGAAATTCAAAGCATCTTGCAAAGATTGACTCATACCTGTGATATATACTTCGTCTCCTGACAAGGAAACATTAACCGCCAAACGTCCGTCATTTGTGAAAGATGCAATAGTTGTACCTGCTGCATTATTAATTGAACTTATTACATCAGATACTTTTACGGTTGATGAAATATTTTTTACATATTCTGTATTTCCCCTGCGTATTGTGATATATGTTGTTTCGTCAATTCCTAATTGACTCAACTGTGTATCTAACGTCGCAGTATTTGA
>CADCOS010000007.1 GCA_902803165.1 uncultured bacterium
ATTCAAATTACGGGTTTCTTCGTTCAACTCTCTAAATGTATTATAGCTTATGTTAGGGCGTTTCATTAAATCAGCCATTCTTATTCCTGTATCAATATGCTCGGAATATTTCGCCAAAATTTCATTTACATCTTCTGTTGCAGGAATTTTAGTTTCTTTTAAACGCTTAATTTCTGACGCAATTCTCTCTTGCTTATCTCTAAATCTTTTGTACTGTTCATCATCCACAAGCCCTATATCGTGACCTATTTCCGTAAGCCTTGAATCAGCGTTATCCTGTCTTAAAAGAAGTCTGTATTCTGAGCGCGAAGTTAACATTCTGTATGGTTCCTGAATATCTTTTGTAACCAAATCATCTATCAGAGTTCCTATGTAAGATGAACTTCTGGAAAGCTCCAACATTTCAGAGTGATTCAAATATCTGACCGCATTTATCCCCGCTACCAAACCTTGCCCCGCAGCCTCTTCATAACCGCTTGTACCGTTAATTTGTCCCGCAAAAAATAAACCTTTAATATCTTTTGACATTAAAGAATGCTGTGTTTGTACCGCAGGCACATAATCGTACTCAACAGCATAAGCAGGTTTAATAATATGCGCATTTTCCAACCCCGGAAGAGAACGAATCATCTCTACCTGAACACATGCCGGCAAACTTGTTGAAAAACCTTGTATATAGACTTCATACGTGTTCAATCCTTCAGGTTCAATAAATATATGATGAGAAGGATTACTTGCAAATCTTATGATTTTATCTTCAATAGAAGGACAATATCGAGGCCCTACCCCTTGAATTAACCCTTGATACATCGGGGATTTATCAAGATTTGCTCTTATAATTTTATGTGTATCTTCGTTTGTTCTTGTTAAATAGCAAGGATATTGAGGTCTTATCGGGCGATTCGGTTTGAAAGAATAAAAACTTAATTCTTCATCTCCCGGCTGAATTGTCATTTTTGAATAATCTATTGTTCTTTTGTCAACCCTTGCAGGAGTACCTGTCTTTAGTTTTTTGGTCTTTATACCGTTATCTCGTAGCCATTGTGATAATCCGTAAGCGCCTCTTTCTCCTAATCTTCCGCCGTCATAACTGTTCAAACCAATCCACAATTTGCCTTCCAAAGATGTTCCCGTTGTTAAAACCACGGCATCACAAGAATACTCAATACCGTATTCATCAATTGCGCCTGTTATTTTTCCGTCTTTAGTTTTAAGAGCTGTTATACAGCACTGCTTTAGCCAAATATTCGGAGTGCTTTCAAGTATATTTCTCATATACCTTGTATACTCTTTTTTATCCGACTGCGCCCTTAATGCTCTTACAGCAGGGCCTTTTGACATATTTAAAGTTTTCATTTGAATGTAAGTTGCATCGGCTACTTCCCCCATAATACCGCCGAGCGCATCAATCTCGCGGACAAGAGTTGATTTGGCAGGACCTCCTATAGCAGGGTTGCAAGGTTGCAGTGCAATATTATCCAAATTAAGCGAACACAGTAATACACTACAGCCAAGTTTTGCGGCGCTTAATGCGGCTTCGCATCCTGCGTGTCCTGCGCCTACAACAATTACATCAAAACTATTCTTTAAATAATCAGCCATACATTGATTATATAACAAAAGAATAAAAGTTAGCGCAGCAGTTTAAAAATAACCTTACTGCTAATTAAATTTACATAAATCAGAAACAGAAATATCAAGGGCATTTGCTATACTAATAATTGCATCCGTTGAAGGTTTAGAAAAAGCTACTTCAATTTTACCTATAAAATTTAACGAAAGCTTGGATGCATCAGCTAAATCTTGCTGTGTGAGCCCCATAGCTTTCCTTCTGTTTTTTATATTAATACCCAAATTTTTATAAAAATTATCGTTTATCATTACGTAAAGTCTATACGTAAATTTTTGTAAAATATACGGACTGACTGTACATAAATAGTGTATAATTTTTTTATGAAATTAAATGATTTACAAAATGAATATACTGATTTTTACACTTATTTCAACTTTGCACACAGTTTAATTTATGAACTGACAAATAACTTAAATGTATATTTAAACTTTTACAACAAAATTAAAAACCATGATATTAATTTAGCGCTGCGTTTGGAAGAAAATTTATTATACTTTGAATACATTTTACAAGGAATGGAGAATTTGTCGGATATAGCAAACGGTATTGATTTTTCGAGTCTGAAATTACCTGACAAAATCAGAAAAATTAAAAAGCGTAAAAAACGAATAAATATTTGTTACGTTGATAATTATGACGATATTTACGTTGAGCCTGAAGCTTGTTTAGACTATAGAAACGTATAAAGCGTTAGATACTGTGAAATTTAACTAAGTCTTGTTTTCTCATTCTGATATTTTCAGGAGTTATTTCAACGAGTTCATCGTCGCCAATATATTCCAAACATTCTTCAAGAGAAAGTTCTTTGTGTGCCTGAAGAGTAACCATAACATCCGCAGTTGAACTTCGCATATTGGTAAGTTTTTTTGTTTTGCATATATTTACAACTATGTCTTGAGCTTTGTTGCCTTCACCGATAATCATTCCCCTGTATACCTTTGTATGCGGTGTTACAAAGAATACGCCTCTGTCTTCAAATTGAGCCAACGCATAAGGTATAGCTTCACCCTGTTCGTGAGCTAAAATAGAACCGCTCCTTTGTTTCGGAATATCACCCGCGTAAGGTTTATATTCGTCAAAAGTATGATACATAATCCCTTCGCCTCTTGTCATTCTTATAAATTCAGAACGGAATCCGATTAAGCCTCTTGCAGGGATTGAAAAATTCATAACGGTTCTTCCGTTGGCATTATTCATTTGATTCATTGTCGCTTTTCTGCCTGAAAGTCTGTCAATACAAGAACCTGCATATTCTTCGGGAACATCAATCAATAAATCTTCAAACGGTTCATATTGTTCACCGTTAACAGTTTTGTATATAACTTCCGGCTTTGACACCTGAAATTCGTAACCTTCTCTTCTCATAGTTTCAATAAGAATGCCTAAATGAAGTTCACCCCGACCGCTGACTTTGAAACAGTCTGTTGAATCAGTATCTTCGACTCTCAAGCTTACATTTTTTTCTAATTCATCATAAAGTCTTTTTCTTATTTGCCTTGAAGTTACAAATTTACCTTCCTGACCTGCAAACGGACTGTCATTTACGGAAAAATTCATCTGCAAAGTCGGTTCATCAACTTTTATAAGAGGTAAAGCTTCTATGTTATTTGTATCACACAAAGTTTCACCAATTTGTATATCGGAAAATCCTGCGATACCCACAATATCTCCCGCAGGAGCAGATTCAATTTCTACTCTGCCTAAATCTTTAAAACCAAAAAGCTTTGTTATTTTACCTTTGCTGACTTCACCGCTTGCATTAATCCATGCTACTTGATCTTGAGAATGAACAACACCGTTAACAACTCTACCGATAACTATTCTGCCGACATACTCATTATAATCCAATGTAGTAGCTCTGAATTGGAACGGTTTTGAGCTGTCACCTTCAGGTTCTGAAATATTTTCCAGAATACAATCAAGAAGAGGCACCATATCTTTTCTTTCATCATCAAGATTTTTGATAGCGAAACCGTTTAAACTGCTTGCATATATATAAGGAAAATCGATTAAATCTTCTCTGTCAGTAAGTTCGGTAAACAAGTCAAAGACTTTATCCAAAGCTCCGTCAGGATCAGCAGCCGGCTTATCTATCTTATTTATAACAACTATAATTCTTATCCCTAATTCTAAAGCTTTTGATAAAACGAATCTTGTTTGAGGCATAGGACCTTCTGCCGCATCAACGATTAACAATGCTCCGTCAACCATTCCTAAAACACGTTCGACTTCGCCGCCGAAATCAGCGTGCCCCGGGGTATCTACAACATTGATTTTAGTACCTTTATAATTTATTGAAATGTTTTTGGAAAGAATTGTTATTCCTCTTTCACGTTCCAAGTCATTACTGTCAAGTACACGTTCTTGAACTTGTTGATTTTCTCTGAATACGCCGCTTTGCCTCAAAAGACAATCAACAAGCGTTGTTTTTCCGTGGTCTACGTGTGCAATTATTGCAATATTTCTTATATTTTTAGCAGTCATCGTTTTATCCGTTTCTCTAGTGTATTATTTACACTATTATTTTATTGAATAAAGTTCAAAATGCAAGAAGTTCGCATAAAACCTTATATAATTTGTTATATTTAATAAACTTCTTTTATTTGTACGTTTAAATCTTTCATTTTTTTAATTTTTTCTTTAGTGCCTTTTTTCTTCTTTCTTTTATTTGCGAGGGGGGTAAATATCAAAAAGTTTGAAAGAAACTCTACCGGAATGAAAGTGTAATATAAAAAAAGAAGTAAAAAGGCACCCCCAAAAAGAAGAAAGAAAAACACGCAATTGTTTACTACGCCCTGCGGGCGTTAAACAGTGTTCGGCTACGCCGAATCTCTTACGCTCGC
>CADCOS010000008.1 GCA_902803165.1 uncultured bacterium
ATCAAAGCAGGAGATTTTGTTTTGTCTGTTAGTTTTTTACGTTCAGAACGTACTAACTGATTAATTGTAGGCATTTTTTTCTCCTTTATTGTTTATTGTAATACTTCGGCATATACGTTTTTTATCCATGAACCCTTACTCATTCAGGAAACGACATACCGCACCAGCCGTCAAATCCAGCACGAAAATTTCGACTAAGTGTTAATATGATTCTAAAATAAACAGATTTTGGTGTCAATCTTTTAGTTTTCTACTATTGAGTTTTGACTAAAAAAAACATAAATGATAATATAAATTTATGTTGAATTTATATGTAACATCATGCCGTAAAAAAGAAGGTAAAACATTTATAACTGCAGGAATTGCTGCTACAATGCAAAGTTTAGGGTATAAGACTTCTGTCTATAAACCTGTTCAAACATCAGGAATTGAATTATCAGGTTTCACCCAATCTCCTGACTTAACATACATAAAAACTATTGATCCATATATTGAGACATCATTTTCTTATGTTTTCAAATCAGATAACGAGCCCTTGATTGCGGCCGAAAATGAGAATCTTTATATTGACACAGATGTTATACTAAAAGATTATCAAAAAGCATCATCAACATCAGAATGTGTAATTGCAGACGGTGATTGCGGCATATTAAGCCCTATTGCAGTAAATCAACAAAATATTGATATTATAAAAAAACTTCAAACTCCTGTTTTATTTGTAGTTTCACCTAATGAAAATTCCGTAAATGATATTTTGCTTGCAATAAATGCAGCCTGTGAAAGAGGGGCAATTATCAACGGCGTTGTTATAAACAACATAAAAGAAAATGAAAATAACACAAATCTGACATCACTAATAAGAATAATTGAAGAATACACGAATGTAAAAGTGTTAGGGCTTGTACCCAATCTTGGGAAAAAGCTTATGCCTGAAGAACTTATAACAGGCATACTTAACGGAATAGACATAGAGAGTGTTTTCAACGTAAAAATAGAGAAATTGGACTTCGGACAATGATTATAACAGGCGGGATGTATAAAGGAAGAAAAATAAAAGCTCCTGACGAAAGTATTACAAGACCGACATTGTCAAAAGTCAGAATGGGCGTTTTTAATACATTGTATTCAATATTAGGTGATTTTGAAGGTAAAAATTTTCTTGATACATTCGGCGGCTCCGGTCTTATGGGATTAGAAGCATTATCAAGAGGTTTTTCAGAAGTTAAAGTTATTGAAAAAAATCCAAAAGCTGCAAGTATTATAAAAGAAAATTACAAATTATTGGGGTTAAAACCTGATCTGGTAATCGGAGACAGCTTAAAATATATCTCATCCGCTTCTGAAATATATGACGTTATCTACATTGATCCGCCATACCGGAGTGATATTTACGAAAAAATTTTTGAAAAAATAAAAGCGGATAAAAATACAATAATAATTGCAGAACACGACATAGAACTAATTGTTAGTAACTTTAATTTAATTAAAACGAAAAATTACGGCGGTAAGAAAGTTTCATTTTATAAACCTTAACAGAATAGAAAATAAGTGTTGACATTTGTAAACCTTTAATATAGTCTTAACTTATGCCGAAGTATAGTGCTGTGGTATGCCTTGCTCGGTAATAGTATTACATAAGGGGCGTAAATAAGTTGGTACAGCTATTTGAGCCAAAATATTTACTCCAAAGGAGACACAAAATGCCAAAATTAAAAACCCACCGTGCAGCAGCTAAAAGATACAAAGTTACTGCTTCCGGTAAAATCACAAGAAGACATGCAGGTATCGGTCACTTGCTTCAACACAAGTCAGAATCAAGAAAACGTAAGATTTTCGGAGATGTAGTTATTTCTGAAACTCACGAAAAATTGATTTCTAAAGAGTTACCTTACAAGAAGTATTCAAGATAGGAGTGTTGAACAATGAGAATAAGACGTGGAAATGTATGTCGCAACAGACATAAAAAAATCTTAAAGTTAGCAAAAGGCTTTAAAGGCGCAAGAAGCAGAATATTTAAAGTAGCCAATATTGCTGTTATGAAAGCACTAAAATATGCTTACAGAGACAGACGTGCTACAAAGAGAAATATGCGCAGACTTTGGATTGTAAGAATCAATGCAGCAGTAAGAGAACAAGGAATGAGCTATTCAAGATTTGTTAATGCTTGCAAAAAAGCTAACATCCAGGTTAACAGAAAAATGCTTGCAGACCTTGCCGTAAATGACAAGGAAGCTTTTGAAGTAGTTGTAGAAGCTGCAAAAGCTGCTTTATAATTAAATATTTGTCTTTAAAACAGCCTCTTTATGAGGCTGTTTTTTAATGCAAAAAATGCCGAATGAAAACTCAGACGGCATTTTTTATATGAGGAAGGAGAATAGAAGATTTTACATTGTATAGAAGAATTTTGTTGCGGTTGCTGCGGCATTTCCTTTTTTATCAACTTTTCCAAGACCTACTATGTATGCACCGCTGCTTGCTTCTTCTGAGAGTGCTTGTTTTGCAAAGAACATTTGCTTTGCATAAGCCTGAATTTGTGACGTATACGCATCATTGTCGAATATATTTTCATATTTTTCTAAATAGTTTGCAATCGGATCAACTATACCGGTAACCATATTTAAAGCTGTTGAACCAAGCTGTTCTACAACATGCTCACCTATACCCAATTCAGCAAATTTTTCACGTAAAGTAAGAGATAATAAACCGTTATTTTGAACAGCTTCTTGTGCTCTTTCAATATCGCGCTGTTCCATTTCGGCTCTGCCGTTTTCAGCAGCAGTATATTGTCGGCTGTTATAGCTTCTATACTCCTGTAAAAAACTGTTTAAATTAAACGATTGTGCCATGATAATTCATTATCCCTTATTCTTTGTAATAATGATATCGGCACAATTTTCAAAAACTTTAGCAAATTTTTCAGAATTGTTACATTTTTTTACAAATATATTTCAATTAAAATAATTGACAAAATTAAATCTAAAAATTTATAATGTTTACAGAATAAATGAGGTTTATATGGCTGGAAAGAGAATTTATAAAGTTGAAGATAATAAAAAAATTTTTGGTGTATGCGGAGGTGTCGCAGAATATTTTGGAATAGATCCTACTATAGTCAGAGTTGTGTGGGCTGTTCTATGTTTTGCATACGGTTTTGCATTAATTGCTTACCTCATTTGTGCTGTTGCATTTCCTGATAAATCAGAAGTTATTTAAAGTAATACAACAAAACTGTACTGATTATAAAGATCTTTCTGTTTAAAAAAAAGAAAGACTGGCAAAAAATATTTTTACATGGTTTAGTTTTAATATGAAAGTTAATTTTACACCTTATAATTTTTCATTTAAATCCGATTCTATACCTAAATTGCCAAAAGAAGGCTTAGTTTTAGGCTACGATGATTCAATATCTGCTCAAAAACGTGAAGCAATAAGAGAACATTTGGAAACACAAACATCTTTGATATATCAAAAATATTATGAAATTCCGAAATCGAATTATGAAATGGAAAAGATGCTAAAAAGCTGGGGATTAAAGATAGATAATATTACAAAAAATATAATAATTCCGCCATATTTAAATTCTATCGCTTTAGAAAATAACAATTTCCGCGGAGCTTTGCCAAGAAATTTTGCGGACTATAAAAAACTTAAAGAATCCGGCATAACTACTGTTATATCTGCAACACCTCATAGTGGTATTAAAAATGCAGTAGAAAAAAACGGAATGAATTATATTAAACTTGTTGCCAATTGTCCTATGTGGTCAGGAGGGGAAGATTATATTTTTTCAGACTTAGCATTTTCTGACGAAGATTATTATATGAGCAAAAAAGTGAGAGCTTATGAAAGTTACGGTAAGTATGAGAAAGAATATTCCTCAAAAGAATTTACTGATAAAATGCTCGAAAAAGAAAGGACTCTTTATAGAACAAATAGCAGAAAATTTATAGATGAACTTATTAAATCAGTCAGAGCATGGCAAAGCGGGTGCTGTTTTATAGGCTGTGAGTTTGGGGAAAATTTAACCAATAATGCTATATCAGTAATTGATGCATTTAATCCGAAAGGAGATGGGATAGCCAGCGATTATTTGTCTGCTGACGAAAAAAATTGTGTAATTAGTTTATACAAAAAACTTACAGGGCAGGACAAAAAATTAATGGGCTGGACTAAAGAATTTGAAAAGTCTTTTTTGAAACGCATGGTGCGTGTTTAAAATCGCTGGCATTTTTGTTAACGAAATAGGACAATTCAGACATTTTAAACCAATGGATTCCCGACCATTATAAATTGGCAAAAGCTGGATTGCTTCGGGCTTTTGCCCTCGCAATGACGTTCATTACTTCCAATCTAATGTCTTAAAAAGGTTCTCATCCTGCAAAAAAGTCCGCATATAGCGGACTAATTAAAACTGGGGTGGCTGGATTCGAACCAACGAGATGGCGGTACCAAAAACCGCTGCCTTACCACTTGGCGACACCCCAATGAGGTACTTCTATATAATAAAATATCAAGCTTAAATGTCAAGATGTTGTTTGTCTTCATCGGATGAAGATTGCTCATCTTTAAGCATTTCGTCAGATTGTTCCGATTTTAACTTCAATTCCGCTTCTCTTGCTTTTAACATGGATTTTATTATCATTTCTTCTTTTGCCTGATCTTTTAAATCCGCAAAAACCGATTTCAATTCCTCATCACTCAAACCTTGAGGAGTCTTTACGCAAACTATAAATTTATTTTTCCTGAAAGTAAAATATGTTACCGCTATCATGCCCCAAAGAAGGATTCCTTGTATAAGACCGATATTAGGCACCGTAAGCATGTATTGCGCATTTAGATACTTAAAGGAATAATTCCACAAATGCATAAATACCCAGCCCGGAAATACAACAAAACCCGCACACAGGCATGCAACAATCATTCCGCTTATTAATAAGCCTCTTAAACCATTTATCTGTATAACATTTAAATTCTTTTTCATTAAATTTCACCTATTAGCTTTAAAAAACCTTCCTCATCCAATATTATAACACCTAATTTTTCAGCTTTGTCTAATTTTGAACCCGGATTTGCTCCCGCAACTACATACGAGGTATTTTTTGAAACAGATGAAGAAGTTTTACCACCCTTCATTTTTATTTTATCACCGGCTTCATCTCTTGTCATGGTTGTTAATGTACCCGTTAAAACGAACGTTTTTCCTTGTAATTCATCTGTTTTTAAAACATTATCATTTTTAAACTCAAACCCTAAATTTTTAAATTCATTCAGCATTAAAATATTATTTTTGTCATGGAAAAATTCATAAATTTCTTTTGCTATTTTTTCACCAACACCTTCTGTTTCAGCCAATTGTTCTTTTGACGCGGAATATAAGCCTTCCAAATTTGAAAATTCATTTGCAATAATTTCAGCAGTTTCTTTTCCGACCATTTTTATTGAAAGACCTGTTAAAAACCTTGCAAAAGATTTAGTTTTACTTTCTTGTATTGACTTGTACATATTTGTCGCCGACTTATCTTTGACTAAATCCAACTTTAAGAAATCATCGTATGTCAATTTATAAAAATCTACCGGAGTTTTTACGAGACCTAACTCATACATTTGAGCAATTACTGAAGGCCCTATAAAATCGATATCCATCGCCTCTTTTGATACCCAATATTCCAACTTAGCCTTCAAAACAGCAGGACAACTCGGGTTTACACAAAAAAGATTTACTTCACCTTCTTTGGTTACCAACTTTGAACCACATTCAGGACAAATATCATCAGGTTCATATACCGATAATTTTTCATGCCCTTCCGTATCAGCCACTTTTATAACCTTTGGTATTATTTCCGCAGCTTTTTTTATCAAAACTCTGTCACCTATTCTGACATCTAACCTTTGTATTTCATCAAAATTGTGCAAACTTGCTCTTGAAACAACGCTTCCGGCAAGATTAACAGGTTCAAGAACCGCAACAGGTGTAACCGCTCCGGTTTTTCCGACACCTAATTCTATATCAATCAGTTTGGTTGAAATTTCTTCAGGCGGAAATTTAAAAGCGGTTGCCCACTTAGGCGCGCGGGCAGTGAATCCTAGCTCCCGTTGATAATCGAATCTGTTAACCTTTATCACAACACCGTCAGTTGCATAATTTAAATCAAAACGCTTTGTCTCCCAATCCTTGCAAAATTGTATAGCACCTTCAATATCATCAACGAGTCTAATATGCGGATTCGTTTTAAATCCGAGCTCTTTTATATATTGAATGGCATCCCAGTGGGTTTTAGGTTCAAAATCAGCTTTTTCAATTATTGCCGTATATGTAAACATCGACAAATCTCTTTTTGCAGTAATTGAACTGTCTAATTGTCTAAGAGAACCCGCCGCCGCGTTTCTCGGGTTTGCAAAAACTTTTTCTCCGTTTTGCAAAAATTCCTCATTTAATTTTTCAAAAGAAGTTTTTGGCATGTAAATTTCGCCTCTTACTTCTACATCAGCCGATTTAAAGAGTTTTAACGGTATAGCCTTAATAGTTTTTAGGTTTTGGGTAATATTCTCACCGGTTACACCGTCACCTCGGGTTACGCCTGTTGTAAACATTCCGTCCTTATATGTTAAAGCTATTGCTAAACCGTCAATTTTTAATTCACAAACAAGCTCGACTTTTTCTCCGCATTCTTTTTGAACTCTTTCATACCATTTACAGAGTTCTTCTGCGTTATAAGTGTTATCCAAACTGTAAAGACGGTATTTGTGCTTATGTTCCGTAAACCCTGTACTTATTCCGCCGACTCTTTGCGTAGGACTATCGGGTGTAATAAGTTCAGGGTGTTCGCTTTCCAATGCTTCTAACTCTTTATACAGAGTGTCATACTCGTAATCACTTATAAGAGGATTATCCAACACATAATAATTGTATGAATACTTATTTAAATCATCTCTTAGACTTTTTATTTTTTCTTCTATCATTTAAAAACATACCCTAATGATGTTCAATTTTTAACAACAACTCTTATTATAGCAACCATTAACCAAAATACAAATTGTATTTGAGGTCTGAAAAATACTGTATCTACAAATCCGTGTACCAGCATTCCAAAAACAGAAATCAACGCGGCAGCAACATAAAGAGAATATTCGTCGTTATTTGCTGATATATATCGTACTGCTTTTTTTATGTTGAAATACAAAAATCCAATAAAAGCCGCCAGCGCAAATATACCGCTCTCTACAGCGGTTTCTAAATAAATATTATAAGCACTTAGCGCATCAAATCCGGTTTTCATATACAAGCCGTAAATTTCTCTGAAATTTTGATTACCGCACCCGATACCCAATAACCAATTATCCTTAAACATTTGAATGCAGGAATTATATACATTAAATCTGAATGAATTTGAGCTATCACCCCTGAAAGCAAATATTGAAAAAACTCTTGCCCTTAAAGACGGCAGAGTTACAACTACAAAGCAAGTTATCAGAGCAAAAACAGAAGCTGCTGCAGTAAAGAACTTTTTATACACAGGTTTTAAAACACGGTATGTCAGAATAGAAATAAGAATTATTTCTATAAATAAGCCAATATACGCTCCTCTGCAGCCGGTTAAAACTATTGCAAACAAAGATAATAAAAATGTTGAAAAACCTATAGCAGAGAGTTTATAATGACCTGATTTCAGAGGCAAAACCCCGCATAACAAAGCCGCCGGCAAAACAGAAAGCATATATCCGCCAAATAAATTCGGATTTAACGGCTTTAAAGTACCGTATACACGAGTCATAACTTCCTCAGGGTTCAGTCTTGACATATCTTGCCAGCCTGAGATTTCCGACACTGATAAAAAATTTTGGTGTATTGCTGTTAACGATTCTATTCCCGCACAGATTCCCAGTAAAATCAAAAGATATTTTATAACATGTTTATTATCTTTAAGATAATGAACAAGAGAAATATAAAATCCTATATAAGTAACCGTTTTAAAAAATCCTTTTAAGCTTAAATAAAACAGCGTTGAACCTGCCACACTTATTAATACGAATAAAAAATAAACCAACAAAAACTTGTCCGCAGTATTTAGCTCAAATTTTTCTCCAGACTTACATAAAAGTTTTATTGCAGTAAGTATTATGGAAAAAATTGCAAAACAACCTATATTATCGGACGGAGCAAATATAGAAACAAAAAATAATAAAAATATATTTGCACCAATTAACCAATCAATTTTTTTTAAAATAAAACTGGTTTCATAAACATGTTTTAGTAAATTTTGAAAAAAACACAAAATATTGTTCAGATACATTAAACCAGCTTGCCCCTATCCAATATTATTGTTTTCGCCGTCATCTTCAACTTTTGAATCCGTGGTAACTCTTACATCAGATATTGTTCCGTTAAATCTGTAATCTTTGCCCTCTATAGTTACCGGTAATCCCATTTTAATTTTGTTGCCGCCAACTACTGCACCGTCTTTTGTAATTTTAGCAGTATCAATAACCGTAACAACGGCATCATATAATGCAGGCTGTGACGGATCATCAACGATTACCGATTTTGCGGCTGGAGACAATGTTTTTCTTGCTTGAGAATTAACTTCAGTCACTGTCAATTCTGTATACGGTACATTCCTTATTGTTATAAAAGTCTTATCATCCGTTTTAATTGGAAATTCATCTCCCGTAACTGTAACACCTCTTAAAAATATTTGGAATGTTATAGGGGAAGTCGCTTCAATTTGCTTATCAGCTGTTTGTCTGAAATGCTTCATCGTAAAAAGCCCGACTGCTAACGCAGCAATTACTCCAACTGTTATTATAATATCAACAAGACTTATTTTTTTCATAACTATCTCCTAATACTCTAACTTAATCGACTTTGGCATTGATGCAATAATTTCATCTATTGTAGTTGTAGCACAACCAAACTGTTTAATAACAATACCGGCTGCTATATTCCCTATTATTGCAGCATTAACAGGTTCTGCCCCAGCAGCGAGAGCTAAAGCATACGTTGCAGTAACAGTATCTCCGGCACCTGTTACATCAAATACACGGGATTTATTAAATACAGGCACATGCGTATATTTATTATTTCGCTCTATCAAAACCATTCCGTTATCGCCGCATGTTATTAAAACATTTTCAGCACCTGTTTGCTCTATAATCATGTTTCCCGCTCTGATAAAATCCTCTTTCGTTTTTATATAAAACCCGACATGCTTTTGTGTGTCCGGAAGATTTGGAGTCATGGAATAAATATCTTTATATCTGTCCAAGTCTTTTTGCGCATCAACTATAACTTTAATTGAATGTTTTTTTGCCAACTCTGTGACTTTTCTGATTACTTTATCTGTTAAAGTACCCAGATGGTAATCTGAAAGAATTACCGCATCATATTCAGGCAATATTTTTTCAATTGTATTTATTATCTCGTTCTCTGTTTCTTTTGAAACAGGTTCTGAAGTTTGGCGGTCTATTCTTACTATTTGCTGTGTTACCGACTGTGAACAAGAGCCTGAAATTCTCGTTTTTGTTATGGTTTTCCTCTTTTCATCAGTTATTAAATAGTTACAATTTATACCCGCTTCATCAAATGCTTTTCTTAAATCATTTGATTGATAATCATTTCCGACAATACCTACTACACTGACCTTACCTGCATTAAGCGTTGAAACATTATGCGCAGCGTTTGACGCACCGCCTAATATATGCTTGGTATGTGTATGTCTTAAAATAAGAACAGGCGCTTCTCTCGAAATTCTTTCCGTATCTCCGTATATCATTTCATCAAGCGCCAAATCACCAATTACTAATATTTTAGGTGTATTGAGATTTACTATACTCTCTTTTAATTTCTCAATATTATTATTCATCTACACCTCTCTTACGATTGTCATTAATTAAAATATCATATATAATATTAACATAAAAATAGTACCGTATTTAGAAAGAATTTTCGAATGGCTGAGAGTAATAATCCGAAAGATGTAACAGGAACGAGTGAAAATGATTCGCTTGATATAAGTGAACTTGCCTCCTTAAACGAGGATTATTCCGTTGACTTTATAGAACAGCTGCAAAGTCAGCTGACAGAATCTGCCGGATTACAACCACAATCGAAATCGTCCGTTGATATTAACACCAATGATGCCGAGTTATTTGAAGAACAGCCGGAAAAACAGTCTCATTCATTTAATGATGAAATTGAAGATAATTTTATAAAAAAATATAAAGCAAAACTTCAAAAGCAGCAGAA
>CADCOS010000009.1 GCA_902803165.1 uncultured bacterium
ATTTTCATCAAAGTTACAAAGAGAATCCATAGGATTTTCCATTAACTCGTTTTCAGCACGTTTAAAGTCTTCAAATTTTTCAATATGAGCAGGATCTAAAATTTCCCAATATCTTGTGTTTGAACGAATTACGGGTTCGAATGCGCAAAACTTTCCTCCAGGTTTAAGAATTCTGTATATTTCACTTATTGCGGGTTGCTTGTTAACTATGTGAACTAACACAGAACGCATTAATGCTTTGTGTACACTACTCTCGGGAAGAGCAATATGTTCACACGGGCAAAGCAGCATTTCATAGCCTTCATGAACACAAGACTTATCTAAAATTCTTTGACAATCATTCAAACAGTCTTGAAATTTATCGGAAAAAATTACTTTTCCCTTACATTCCTGCATTTCAAGAGCTTTAAAAGCAAGCAGCCCTGTGCCTGTTCCTATATCAATTACTACATCATAAGGCTTAATTTCAGCATATACAAGAATTACATCTCTTACAGCTTCAAGCCATTTGGTTGTTTGCTCAATCATTTCCGGAGTTTGTCCCGCAAAACGATTTTTTTTAAGCCATTCTGTCCAATTTTCACAAATCTCGCTCATACTCTCTCCTCGGTTAGGATTGTACGAGAATATTATATAATATTTTTTCGTTTAGTGGAATAGCTAATATTAATCAAGCTCGTAATTTAGCATTGATACAACAGGAATACCGATTGCTTCAATTTTTTCTCTGCCTTTAAGCGGATTAAGTTCAATTATAAATGCTGTAGAAACGACTTCTGCACCTGCACGTCGTATAAGTTTACATGCTGCGATAGCTGTTCCGCCTGTTGCAAGCAAATCGTCAATTACAACAACTCTGTCACCTTCTTTAACAGCATCTTTATGCATTTCTATCGTGCTTGAACCGTATTCCAAGTCATAAGATTCTTTAATAGTATCAGCAGGAAGTTTATTAGGCTTTCTTATAGGAATAAACCCGATTCCCAATCTTGCTGCAAGTGCCGCGCCGTATATAAACCCTCTCGATTCAACTCCGGCAATATATGTTAAATTCTTATTTTTAAATTGTTCATACAAGAAATCCATAGATAAGGCAAAAGATTTAGCATCTTTTGTTGCCGTTGTTATATCCAAAAACAAAATCCCCTTTTTAGGAAAATCCGGAACTTGTCTTACGTGTTCTCTTACGTATTCATAATCATTTAGTGTAATTGTCATCTTAATACCTCTTGTAGTCTGTCCTGTAATTTCTGTAACTTTTTATTTATTTCGTCTATAATTCTTTGTTTTTCTTCTTTTACCAATCCATGAGCGGTTTTACCCCATTTCATATCTTTTTTGCAAAACAGAATTTTTCCGCAAATAAATAATTCCATAGGAAACCATATTATTAAAAAATACACCGTTGTTTCAAAAGATTCAATTAAGGCTTTCAGTCTCGGTATATTATCATATCTTCTTAAACTGTATCTTATAAGAAGGAAAAAACCGAACCATACAACTGATGCAACAATAAGTGATGACCACAAAACATTGTGCAGACTGTATGGATCAACTTTATCGGCAAACAATTTTATTACACGAAAAACGACTTCCATCATAAACCACAAAGGCATTATAAACTGCGTAATATAAATTGTCATATCTAATCTTGCACGAAGTGACATTTTCTTTGAACGAATTGCTTCCCCAAAATATTCAAGATACCGCCTGATTGTACCTTCCAGCCATCTTCTTCTTTGTCTGAACAAAGGGAAAAGATATATTATACCTTCTTCATAAACACATGCATCGGGGCAAAATCTGATATCCCAACCTTTTATATGAAGTCTGGTTGACATGTCCAAATCATCAGTTATTGTGTAATTATTCCAACCGCCTATATCTTCAAGAGCCTCCCTCTTAATCAGTTCCCCGTTGCCTCTGAGTTCAACAGCTCCTTTAACTGCATCTCTGCCTGCTTGAAGATGAGTATCCATTGTATATTCGTTGTTCTGACATTTTGTAAGGAAATTATCATCTTTATTTCTTATTATTTTTCTTGCCTGAACAGCACCGACATCAGCAGGTTCAAGGTTTGGAATAAGTTTATTAAGAAAATTCGGTTCAACTGTAGCATCAGCATCAAATACGAGAATAGCATCACCTTTTGCAACTTTTAAAGCATCATTTAGAACTGCTGATTTACCGGGGAAAGCATCCATATCACGAATAAAAGATATTACATTTTCATGTTTATTTGACAGCTCATTAATAACATTAGCCGTATTATCACTGCTTCTGTCATCAATAACTATTATTTCGAAATTTGGATAATCCATTTTCAAAATATTTTCAACTGTATTAGCAATAACATGTTCTTCGTTATGAGCCGGAATCATTATAGACACAAACGGTCTGTAATTTTCATTAATCACGGGAGGATTTTTCTTGAGTTTGCGGCTTTGATATTTTGTTGCGGCAATTGAATAAAGTCCGTACGTAACCATACACGCACACAGAAACAGGAAGCCCACAACCGTATTAACATAGTTTTGAAATATAAAAAGGAAGACTCCCAGTAGTGATAATATTATAAATAAAAGAATTCTTTCTCTCATATCTTTTCCAACACTCGACCATTATATCAAAATATCACTAACTATATGGTGTCATATATAAATTTGTTTGTCTATTTTTACAAAAATTTACATTTAAATCAATTTTAATTTGTGTATCAAAATATATATTTCGGTGTATACATCTTATAATCTTGCTAATTATTAAATTTCAAGATTTCTTTCTCTTTATTTCGGAGGTAAAGAGAAAGAAATCTTGGGCAAAG
>CADCOS010000010.1 GCA_902803165.1 uncultured bacterium
AACTGTGAGAAAAATTGTTAACTATAACGAAAAAGGACCTGTTTACTGTACATTTACACCGGATTTAAACGGAGTGCTTACACGCTCAGAAGTAGAAAAACTTTACGGATTGAATTAATTTGAAAAAGTTAATTTATACAAAGACACTTTTTATAATTCTATATAACTGCTCAAGTTCCGAATTATCCGCATTTTTAATTATATTAATAAGCTCATTTTCTAATATTTTTCTCTCTTGCTTATGATTAAAATTGAATATTTCGGAAATAGTGACATTCAATGCATTTGCAATATTATTAATATTTTCTATTGTTGTAAAACTATTACCTGTCTCTATACGGCTGATATGGCGTGATTCCATGTTTACCATCTCCGCCAATTGTTCTTGACTTAATTTTTTTCTTTCACGAAGTTCTTTTATCCGTTTTCCGAATTGTAATTTTAAATTGTTCATATTCAATACCCTATTGAATAGTAAATTACTTTATTATTTTATTACACGCTCAACAGTGTAGAAAAATTGTTGCAATTAGCTAAATTATGTGTATAATAAAACATATTATGCAGAATATTGATATTAAATCATCATATAATGTGAATTTTACATTTAAAATAATTTATGCCTTAGGAATAATTTTTATTGTTATGGGACATTGCGGAGGCGGAGGAATCTCTATAGTTAGTGAGTTTTTTCCGTTTTGCGTATTCCATTTAGCTATTTTTATGTTTGCTTCAGGCTTTTTTTATAAAGAGAAGAATGAATCAAATGTAAAACAATATATTTTTAATAAAATAAAAAGATTGATTATTCCTTTGTATTTATGGAATTTTTTCTATGCATTTGTTATTCATACAATTAAGAATTTCGGATTTTTTCCGAATGTACACGTTAACCTTGAAACACTATTTTTGACACCGATTATGCACGGTCACCAATTTGTTTTAAATTTAGCCGGCTGGTTTGTAATACCTTTATTTATGATTCATGTCATAAATATTTTAATAAGAAAAATTTTAAAAAATTTCAAAATAAACATTAATGAAATTGTTTATTTCGGAATAATGTTAATTTTTGGTTTTATAGGTGTCATACTTTCAAACAAAGGATATGACAAAAATTGGTTTTTGGTATTGGATAGAGTTTTATATTTTTTGCCGTTTTACAGTTTGGGTATACTTTATAAAAAATATGAACAATTTGATAGATTAAACAATGTTGTATACTTTGGTATAATTTTTAGCATTGCATTAGTTTTAATTTATCATTACAACTGCATGCCACCTATTACACCTTCATGGGTAACATTTAACGGAATGTGCTGTTTTACTCCATTTATTGAAGGTATACTTGGGATAGCTTTTTGGTTAAGAATTTCTAAAATCTTGACTCCTGCAATAGGACAAAGTAAGTTTATTAATACTATCGCTGACAACACGTACACTATAATGATAAATCACTGTGCAGGTTTTATGTTGTTAAAAACAATTTTTGCACTAATAAGTAAATATACCGAATATTGTTCTAATTTCAATTTTAGCGCATATAAGACACATATTTTTTATTGTTATATCCCGCATAATTTAACGCAATTTTACGTATTATATGTTATAGCCGGAATTATTTTTTCAATAGTATTTCAGCAAGCAATTTATAAAGTAGTAGCTTTTTGCAAAACAAAAATGGTTGTATCAGAACAGTCGGTTTGATTATTTTGAACATAAAGTTCGATTATTTTTGATATTTGGCAAAAAATTTTTTTACTTGTTTTATAATCTATATAAAAGATTTTAGGACACACCATGTACGTACAAAAAATAGAAAATACCAACAATGATATTTGTTATAATCAAAAGCACACAAATTCTTCATTTAAAGGTACGGTCTCACCTGAATTTGTTAAATATGTAAACGAAATCAGGGAAGATTGTTTACAAACCGTTCCAAAGCGCAGTGCAAATTTTATTAATAATGTGTGCGATAGTATACTGGAAAAATCAAATGAAATAATGAAAAAATGGTTTCCGCCGACATCAGTTTTATCCGTTGACACTAAAACATATCCGCATAATTGTACAGTTGGAGTGGATGATGGTATCTTAAAAAAATACGGTGCAACATTAACGCATTCAGGGTTTATTTATGAGCATTTTTCACCACTGAAAAAACTTAATTGGCTGCGATTTCTAATAAAAGATAAAAAATTAAATGTTTTTGCGGAAGCAAATGGCAAGCAACTACAAGGAATTAGCGGTCTTGAATACATTCTTTCTAAATATAATGATTATAACAAGTATAATGAGGGTTTTAGTGACCTTGAATATCTTCTGAAATGGTGGGATGAACATATGGACTTTTTTATGTTGGACTTTGAATTATATAAAACTCGTAAAAATTTTATCAGTAAAGCAATGTCAGATTTAAAAGAACGCAAGCAGGAATTAATGCAAAATGAAAATTAATCCAATTCAAAAATATACCAAAAACAGCAATACTCCTCAATTCAGAGGAACAGCTTCTCCTGAATTTGTTAAATATGTAAACGAAATCAGGGAAGATTGTTTGCAAACAGTTCCTAAGCGCAGTGCAAAATTTATTAATAACGTGTGCGATAACATAATAAATAAAGCACAAAGAGTTATGAAAAATTGCTTCCCGCAGGAATCTGTTTTATCG
>CADCOS010000011.1 GCA_902803165.1 uncultured bacterium
ATGTTGTCTTACCTGTTCCGGAAAGACCAAAGAATACAGCTGTTTCGTGTGTTTCAGGATCCATGTTAGCTGAACAGTGCATCGGAAGTACGTTCTTCTTAGTCATAACGTAGTTCATTGTAGCGAAAACTGATTTCTTAATTTCGCCTGAGTATTGAGAACCTGCGATAATAATTGTATGTGCTTCATAGTCAATAGCTATACAAGCTTCTGAATTTGTTCCGTCAACAGCAGGATCACATTTGAATCCCGGTGCGCAAATAATTGTATAATCAGCTTCGCCGTATGAAGCAAGTTCTTCTGCTGTAGGTCTGATTAACAATTGATGAATAAACATATTTTGAGAAGCAAGTTCATTAATTACTCTGAATTTTTGAGTATAAGTTTTATCAGCACCTGCATAACCGTCGAAAATGAATATTTCTTTTCCGTTCAAATATTCAATCATTTTAGCTTTTATAGAGTTAAAAGATTCTCTTGAAATAGGTCTGTTAACTTTTCCCCAAGCAATATCATTGTGGATTGACTCAGTGTCAACAATAAATTTGTCTTTAGGAGAACGACCTGTATATTTACCGGTTGTAACAACTAAAGCACCTGTTTCGCTTAATGAGCCTTCACCTCTTCTGAGCGCAGCTTCTGTTAACTGAGCCGGAGTCCAGTTTCTGTGTACTGCAGAAGGAGAGGTAATGCCTAATTTTTCAATACCGTAAGTTTCCATTTTAGCTTTCCTCCTTTTAATATAAAGCATTATATACAAAATAATTGTACATCAAACACTTAACTTGTGCAACAAAGACTTATTAAAAATAGGTTATTAGGGGGAAAATTATTTTTTGATTCTCCAAAAATCTTTTTGAAATAATACCAAAAACGGAATCAGTTCCAAACGACCGATATACATATCTACGGTAAGAATAAGTTTTGACAGGGTTTTTAATCCGTCAAAACTACCTAAAGGTCCTATTATATGCCCGAGCCCCGGCCCTATATTTCCAAGTGCGCTCACCGTACCTGTTATACCGACAAGCGTATTTTCTTCCAAAACAGAAATTACAAGACCTGAAAAAATAACAATCGCAATGTAGAAAAATACAAACATTAATGTTTGGTACAAAATATCTTCCGAAACGGAATATTTCCCGATTTTAATATTAAAAACCGCTTTTGAATGGAGAATTTTTTCCATTTCATTCTTCATAATCTTAAAAATCAACATCCAACGTATAATTTTTATACCGCCGCCGGCAGAACTTGCGCAGCTGCCTGCCATCATTGCAATAAACAAAATCGCTTTTGATGTATAATCCCAATTTGCGAAATCAACACTGCAAAAACCTGTTGTTGACATAGCTGACGCTATCTGAAAGTATGAATGTGAAAAACTCTGTACAGGCCCGTAATTCAAGTGTATAAATAACGAAAACGCAAGACATAATCCCAACAGAGCAAATACTGAAAAATAAATTTTAAATTCTTCATTTTTGAATAACAAAAGCGGATTAAATTTTGTAATAACCTTATATTGCAAATTATAGCTTGCTCCTGCAAAAAACATAAAGAAACACAGAATCCAAATAATAATATTTGAATATCCTATTATACTTTGAGAATTAGGAGAAAACCCGCCGCCTGACACTGCGGAAAACGAATGACAAACCGCTTCAAAAATTCCCATCCCGTTTGAACACAAAAGCAAAAAAACAAGTATCGTCATCCCGAAATAAACTTTCCAAAGCGAAGATGCCGTATTTTTTATTCTCGGCGTAAATTTGTCCTCAGTAGGTCCGGGTGCTTCAGCAAAGAACAACTGTCTGCCGGCAACCGCAAATTGAGGCAGGATAGCTATAAACAAGACAATAATTCCCATGCCGCCGAGCCATTGCGTAAATGAACGCCAGAAGAACAAAGCGTGCGGATAATCAAAACTTGTTAAAATTGTTGCGCCTGTCGCCGTAATTCCGGAGCTTGCTTCAAAAAGCGCATTAATCGGACTAAAACCGAAAAACAAATAAGGAATTGCGGCAAAAATTCCCGCAAAAATCCAACAGAAAGTGACTACACAAAGTCCTTCCGATTTTTTTATATCATTTATAGTTTTAAGCTCAGAAACACCTTTTACGGATTTTTTCAAAATGAACGATGTTAAAAATGCAGAAACTGATGCCGTTATAAAAGGAATAACCGAATTACTTTCTCCGTATATCAGCGCAACTGCAACAGGTATAAGCATAACCATGCTGAAATACATCATTGCAAGCGAAAATGTATAAGCCAAGTACTCTTTTCTCATTAGCCCGCCTTAAAATACTCTCTTATTTTAGGAGCATTTTCGCTTAAAGTAAATATTATCAAATTATCTTCACCCATAATCTGTGTAGTTCCGTTAGGGATAATAATTCTGTTTCTTCTTTGAACCGTTCCTATTATTGCTTTTGCCGGCAACTTAATATCCATAAGCTTTACAGGTTTAAAGTCAGACGGAAGAAGTATTCTTAAAACTTCTCCCTGCCCCTGTTCAACTGTTGCAAGAATACCAACATTTGTACCGCAGAGACTGCTTTTGATTTCATTTAATACCGCCGTCTGCGCTGATACCGACACATCAATCCCGACTTTTTCAAACAAGCCTGCATTAGTAATTTTTGAAATACGTGAAATTACTCTGTTAACGCCTAATTGTTTCACAAGAAGCGAACAAAGCAGGTTCTTTTCATCGTTATTTGTAACACTTACGACTACGTCGGAATCACCTATATCTTCTTCGTTTAACAGTTCCAAATCAGTCCCGTCACCGTTTATCACAAGTACATCAGTAAGCTGTTCCGCAAGGAACTTGCAGCGCTCCTTATCTTTCTCAATTATTTTTGTCTTAAATTTTAAACCTTCCAAATTTTTGGCAAGCTTCAAACCGACACTTCCGCCGCCTATTATTGCTATATTTTTAACAAGATTCTTCTTATGGAAAAATTTACCCGCAAGTATATCCAGAGAATGAGCCAATCCCATAAATATAACTTTGTCGTCGCTATTCAGTACCGTATTCCCGTCCGGTACAAACAAATTTTCATCTCTTGTTATTCCGACAATAAGTGTATCTTTAGGGAAAGTACAGTCTTTTATTGTTTGATTTACCAGAACGGAATCCTCTTCGATTCTGTATTCCAAAAGTCTTGCCCTTCCGCCTGCAAAATTTTCGACATCAAGTGCTTTAGCTACAGTAATAATTCTGAATATTTCCTGCGTAAGAAGTTCTTCCGGCAAAATCACAATGTCTATATAAAAATCCGCATTATAATCAGCCTCTTTTGCAATACCCAGCGAAGATTTATAGCTTTCGTTTTTGACAAAACACATTGTACAAGGATTACCCAATCTTTTTGCAGTCAAGCAGGCAACAATATTAAGCTCATCAGAATTCGTACATGCAATAAAAACGTCCGCATCTTTCACACCCGCCTGACGTAAAATCTCTATATCAGAACCGTTTCCGTCAACGAAGCTCAAATCCAGCTTATTTAAAGCATCGCTCTTATTTTTTTCGTTATCAATAACTGTTATATCGTTATCTGTATAAAAACTGGAAGCAATCATTGCTCCAAGTTCATTTGCACCAAAAATAATTATTTTCATAATTCTTATTTTACAGTAAATAGGTAAAGTGAGCAAGTCATTAGTAATTAGGTGAATAGGTGATTATGTGAACCA
>CADCOS010000012.1 GCA_902803165.1 uncultured bacterium
AAAAAGTCTTCCAGGTTTTCTGTCTGAAGTTCTTCGCCGTTCCACAAAAACTTATTGTCAGAAGTAATTATAACATTCATAACTTTTGAATCTTTCATTATTTGTTCTTCGTTGACAACCTCAGGAACAGCTAAATTTAAACCTTGTTGATCAAGCATAGGAGCTATTACCATCATTATGATAAGTAATACTAAAAATATATCTGTTAGCGGTGTTATATTTATTTCATTAAAACAATCTCTCATTATCTAACCTCATTTACCATTTATTAACCACCGGTTTACCCCTAATTTACCTCTAATTTACCCCGCTGTTCCAATCGTCGTAGGCACTGTCATTCGGTAAAGCTGTAGTCGCCCCGTCTAAAGTACTGTTTGAAGTGTAATTCTTTGTGGATTCTTCTTCAAGTTTTTTCTGTTCTTTTTTGTTTAATGGTTCACCGGCTACTATAAGTTTTTTATAATGCGCATCTTGTGCAGCATCCATAATTTCCATTATGATTGAACTTTTTACCTTCTCATCGGCTTTCACTACAACTTCAGGATTTTCATTTTCGCCTTTTATTGCTTCCAAATCCTTTACCAGCATAGAAGTTGAAGATTTTTTAGAATCTACATATATAGATCCGTCTTTTGTTACCGATATAATAACTTTTCCCTGTTCAATGGAAGTTCCGCTATTTATTTCAGGTATTGTAATAGTATTATCAACAGATTGAAATGTCGGTGCCACTACCATCATTATAATAAGCAGTACCAAAAATATATCCGTAAGCGGTGTTATGTTTATTTCTGTAAATAAAGCTTTTCTGCCTGATTTTATTGCCATTGTTTAAATCCTTGAATTACGTTTTAAAGGCGATTTAGGTATGAAACCTATAGCGCTACACTGCTTGATGCTGATTGAATTTTGGTTTCTTCTTCTGAATCAACAAAGCTTAAGAATAACAATTTTATTAATTGGAAGTCATCTTCAAATCTTCTTACAGTTGATTGGAAAGTGTTGTAACAAACAACTGCTAATATAGCAACACCTAAACCAAATGCTGTGGCAATTAATGCAGAACCGATACCCATTGCAACGGCAGCAGATTGATTCCCTTGTGATGCTAAATCTTGGAAAGTATAAAGAATTCTTACAACTGTACCGAACAAACCTAAGAATGGAGCAACACCGCCAATTGTACCTAAAGCAGTTAAACGGTGTTCAAGTTTTCTTGATGCTAATGTGGCAGCAATATCAAATGCTCGTGAAAAACCTTTTTTTTGTTCGGAAAATATTCTTACGGCTTCTTCTAACATTTCACCAATAATTCCGCCGCATTGAATGGCTAAATTTTGAGCGCCTATAAGGTTGTTTCTGTCTAATTCCTGCTTTAATCTAGGAATAATTTCTATAACATTTCTTTTGTTTGCATTATAAAAAGCATATCTGTCAATTGCTACCGCAACTGTTATAATCAAACAAAATGCAATCGGTGTTAAAACCGGCCAATCAAGTAAAATTGAATGTAATAATAAATCCATAATATTTCCCCTTTATCTTATAATTTTATACTTATACATCTAGTATCTTGATGCCCCGAATACTCTGTAATCAAATGTAAACTGGATATCAATGTTTTGTCCTTTGAAATCTCCCGGTAAAGGTCTGAAAGGAGCTGTTAACTCAACCGCTTTTAATGCTGCCTGATCAGCAGATTGGAGTCCTGAAGATTTATGAACTTTGCAGGATAGTAGTCTGCCGTCTTTTGCTATTCTAAACAGTAAAACAACTGTCTTACTTTCATTACCTTTTGGCGGATCCCAATTTAATTTAATTCTTCTTTGCAAATCTCTCATATAAGGACCAAAGTCAGGTTCTCTTAGAGCATCTATGCCGGGAGCTCCTCCGCCTCCGCCCGGATTACCTACATTTCCGTTTCCGCCGCCTGATGAACCTCTGGATAGCTGTCCGCTGCCGCCGCCTGCTGATGGTGCAAGTGATGGTCTTGGAGCATAGTTTCCTGAACCTGATGACGAAGTATGTCCGCCTCCGCCAGTCTTAGCGCCGCCTGTGGTTGATGATGTACCGCCAATAGGACCGGTAGCAAGTGTTTTACCTACAGGAGCACCCTTAGGTACAGGAACTGAAAACGGATTTGTTGGTTTTGCAACAGGTGTAGGTGCAGAAACCGGTGATACACTAGGTCTTGCTGTAGGCGGAGCAGGTTTTGCCGGTGACGGTCTGTTAACAGCAGAAGGTTGTTGAACAGATTTTGTCACAGGCTGTTGAACTTTTGGCTGAGTCGTCGCCTGTTTCTTTACATTTTGTGCCTGTTGTCTTACCTGCTGTTGCTGTTTCTTTATGATTTTATTTGCACTATTTGCTGCTGCAGAAGGTTTTTGCTGCTTTTTAGGAGCAGGAGAAGGCATGGAAACTTTTCTTTTTGGATCGTTTATGCCGCCGCTTCTTGAATTTATATCCGCTCTGTTTCTTGTATTAGGGTTCCTTGGTGTTCCGGGCTGATCTACTAATACAAATTCAATATCTCTCTTTGGCTGGGGTTTTATCTTGCCAAATTCAAATAAATGAATGCCCATTAAAGCTAACATGGTTGTAATTAACCATATTAATGCTACTGTAGCCGGTTGTAAAGCTGTTGAAATAGCTAAAGATTTCTTAAATGGAATTACTTCCGGTTTACTTGTGACAATAGAGGGCAAAACATATCGATTTTCTGTATATTTTTCCTCTTCATCATTTATAAAACTGTTTTTACTTAATATTGACACTTAAATAATCTCTCTTATATTTCTCCGGTATCCCAAAATTAATATATAATTTATAATAAATATTTTAAATTATCCTATATTATATTCATATGAACTAATTTTCCATTCCATACGAATTATCATAAGAATATGAGCTGGCTGTAACAGGCTGTGTAAGAACAATATCTATTGAAGCTCCTGCCGGAATATCAACATTGTTACCTTTATCCCAAACTGATTTTGCTAATCCGCTTCCCGCGCCGACAGCTGTTCCTAATGCTGCACCTCTACCGATATTTCCGCCTGCCAACGCACCAAAAACAACTCCTGAAAGAGCTCCTGCTGCCGAACCTGCCATAAAATCTTTTGCGTATTCTTTTGTTACATCCATTTTTGTTCCGCCGACTAAAACACCGGAATTATCATCTGTTTTTATAACTGCAGATATCTGAATATTAGATCCATGCGGTGTGCATATTTGGTTGAATCTAACACATAATTTTCCGTTCATGCTTCCATGTTTTGCCTTGCTGGCTTCAATTACCGTTCCGTATACAGTGCTTCCGGCCGGTGCAATAAGCTTATTGTTATAATAAAAATCTTCCCCTAATGCTACTGTTACAGTTTGACCTGCTACAGCAGATTCTGATGATATAGGCATGGTTAATGTAGATTTTATTTGCGTTCCTGCCGGTACCATAATTACGCTGCCTTGCAATGTATTGTTTTGCGGATATTGAACGTAATTTCCATTATGCCCGTAATTATTTTGAGTCTGATATTGCGGTTGCTGAAAAGTATAATTATTTCCCGCAAATACAGAATTCGCCGAAAACATTGCGAACAGTATCATTATAGCTGTTATATTCCTGACTATTAACATTAAAACAATCTCCCCTATTAATATTTTATTATGTCTATTTAATTTGTCAATTTATTACCGTATGTGTCATATTTATTGGAGCAATAAGCACCATAACAAGATTTGCACCGGATGAAATTGTAACATGCTCGCCCATACGTCTTTGTGAACCGGGTACATATTGCAATACGCCATATGCCCTAAACATTGTCCACCTCTGATAATGAGGGACTTTATTCCATTTCTCGGGTGCTGTTAACTCTCCTCCGATTTTATTATCATTAGCACTATAAATATATGCTTTTATAGGAATTTCAAAACCGTCAGTCAGGTACATTTTATTAATAAAAACTTTCATTGCGGCATTTGTACCTCTTACAGGTTCATTTTTCTTTTCAATATAACCTTTTAATTTGCACCCTTGCGGAATGATTTTTTTATCAAAAACAAATATGTCATTAGTAGTTACAAAATTTAGAGTTTCGCCTTCTTCTGTATATGCTGTTGAAAATTCTTGTAAGGACATAATCGGAATATGGTACCCTGCAGGTACTTGGTAATCGTCATAATCTCTCAATACAGGCTCTGATGCAATACATACGCCTGTTATTAATATAAAAACAAATGTTAATAATCGTTTAATCATATTTAATATTATAATTACAGATTTACAAAAAGTCTATTTATTAATTATGTGTTAATATATAAAAAGTGGTAGAGAACTTTATGAAAAAATTTTTATTATTAATTTTAATTATTAATTTTTTATGTTGTGCAGTTTATGCGGAAGATGTCATACAGACTTCGCCACCTCAAAATCCGACTGCACCTCAAAGTATATCTTTTGAAAATTGTACAAAAATGTTTACAGTTAATAAAGAGCAATTATTTTATCTTACAATAGGTGCTATAACTGCGAATAAATTTACTATCGACGAAATTCAATCAAATAACGGTTATATTATATACACGGCAGCAAGACGTAAATACTTGGCAACTGTTTCCGGTATAGACAAAGATAATTCTATATTAAAAATTACTCCATGCAGTAATATATATTATTTTCCGTCCGGAGTTATATCCAACATTTTTAAATATATAGAGTTAAATAAAAATACGCAAGGTTAAATAAGCTTGTTAAATATAAGGAGTAAATACTGCTTTGTATTATAAAATGATAAAAAAAATTTTTTTACTAATATTTATAACGATGTTTTTAACAGGATGCAGTAATAATAAAAAAACTGAAATTCTCACTTTTTGGACGCTTCAAATGGGCGATTTTTCGCCGTATATAAATAAAATTATTGCGGAATATGAGGTTAAAAACCCCAATATAAAAATTAAATGGATTGATGTTCCTTTTAGTGAAGGAGAGAAAAGAACACTGGCTGCTGTTATGACGGATTGTCCGCCGGATTTAGTTAATTTAAATCCTGATTTTTCTGCTTTACTTGCGCAAAAAGGTACATTGGAAGAAATATCAGAAGACAAGTTAAAAAGTTTTAATTCGGAAATATTAAATGCCTTGAAATATAACGGTAAGATTTATTCCATACCTTGGTATGCGACAAGTGCTATTACTATATATAACAAAGACTTATTGAAGAAAGCTGAAATAAATAAATTGCCTGAAACTTATGAAGATATTGCAAAAATTTCATCTCAAATAAAATCAAAAACAAGTGCATATTCATTTATACCGACTATAACCGAAAATGATACAATGATTAAAATTTTGAATAAGTACGGAGTATCGGAAGTTAGTGAATATGATTCCGAAAAATCCGTTAAAATATTTGAAATGTTCAAAAATTTGTATATGAACAACCTGATACCGCCGGAAACAATTACAATGACTCACAGGGAAGGTCTGGAACAATATATGGCAGGCAAAACAGTGTTTTATCAAGGCGGCGCAAATTTTCTCAATATGATAAAAGAAAATGCCCCTAAAATTTACCAAAATACTGATGTAACATCTCAAATAAAAGGTGACATCGGACAAAATGATTTTTCATTGATGAATTTTGTTATTCCTATAAAAGCAAAACATAAAACCGAAGCACTGGATTTTTGTCTGTATCTTACAAATAAAGAAAATCAGCTGGAATTAGCTAAAATGACAAATATAATTTCAACTGATGACGAAGCATTAAAAGATAAATTCTATAATGATTTTTCCGATTTAACGTCAAAAGCACGTTCAATAAGTGCAAAACAAATTAATAAAATTAATCCGCAGCTGAAACAAAAGCGGAATCAAAAAGAAATTAATCTTGTAATTAATTCTGCAGTTCAATCTGTCCTTTTAAATCAAGGTGACACAAAAGAAATATTAAAGAATTCCTTAAAAAAATTAAATTATTAACTTTTGTAAATTTTTATGCCTAAACATTAAAGTTTTTAACTATTTTGCCGATAAATATATCAGGAAAAGGGATAAACAAAGGTATCGGAAAATGGGAATTAATATAACGCAAACACTTAACAATTTTCAGTTTGAAAACAGAGAAAATATGAGAAATACTGCAAGAGATATTTTATCAAAGCAGAACGGTTCCCATGAAAAAATTCAAAATATACTTGATAAAACTATATTTGACTATGGTGACAGAGCTTATTCAAATTCACAACTTGCTATTATTAAAGCGTCATCTCAAATTAGCATGAACGGAAATTTAAAAGAAACTCTTAAATATTTAAAAAATCACTCAACTTCAAAACGTGTTGAAAAAGCGCCGGTGTTAGGCGAGTTATGGGATTTATTTAACAAAGAAGAAATGTCATATAACGAAGAATATGACGATATTGAAATAGATTATTCTCTTAAAAATATTTTTGAAGCTGCTTAATTTATAGCAACTTTTACAACAACTTTTTTAACATTTTGAGAAGAATTTCCAATATTTATTGACGGTTTGTGAGCATCTGTAGGAAAAAGAACTAAAAATTCACCTTCATTCAGTGTTTGCCATTCATCATTAAGTGTATATTCCATAAATTCTATATCTTTTTCCGGATTATATGATTCAACCGTTTTACAGAATGATTTATTGCATACACCTACTTTTTCTGCGCCTTTAACAACATATTGAATATCAATGTATTCTCTGTGAGCTTCATATAAAGCATCGTTTTTTGTTAAATATTCTTGTACATTGGCGTATATTTTATCATTTATTATATATTTTTTTGAATCAATATTTGTTAAAGCATTGTTTTTTAGCCATTCAAAACCAAGCTTTAAATTATTTGAAATCCCATAATATAATTCTGCATTTTCTAACCTGTCTTTTATCATACTTACTCCTTTATATTTTTATAAATATACTTTGCTAATCCTTCTCCCATAGAAAAACAAGAAGGGATTATTCTTAATGCCGCCTGCGCTTTAAAATCAGCAGAGATACAGCGCCCTACTGCAAAAAGATTATCATAATCCGCTGAAATTAGCGCTTCAACAGGGAGTTGATATTCTTTATAAACTTTCTCTAATGTTGAGGAATTTTTGTCTTTAGAATGGATATCAACCGGATAATTTGAAATTAACACAGGATTTTCAAATGTCTTACCTGCTATTAAGTCCTCATAGGTATAAATATATTTTCCTTTAATTCTGTTTGAAACTCTTATACCGAGCGAATTCGCTATTGAGGATATATATGATTTTTCAAATCCCGGAAGATATTTTTTGCAAAATTGCGAAATCCTTAATATGCTCAAACGCCCTTCCTGATAAAGTTCTGAGCTTGTTTTATCAATATTTAGCAGCCTTGGAGCGTTAAAAGCAATAGAGTCAGGCGTTCCGGCGACTGAAAATGCTTGAAAATAGTTTGCGTCTTCCTCTGTAAGCACGCCTTCTTCTATGGCTCTTTTAAATAGCGGCTTTAGCGCCCATTCTCTATTCGTATCCCATGTATATGCCGTAGACAAATATATATTATCGTTTACTGTACATGCTGTTGTAACATCACGATCTTTGTCAAACCTCATAAGCCATTTTGAAAATTTATTTACATTAATTCCTGACATTATAAATCTTAAATTAACCGGTTGAGAATTTTCAGCAAAATTTTCTAAAAATTCACAATTAATTTTTTCAAAAAATTTTGCATTACCTGTCCCATCTACATAATACCTCGATTCGATAGGTAACGATAACTTATTTTTATCAATGTTTGTATTATTGTTATCTATCGTATCGATATTTATTGATAATATTTTTTTGTTTTCTATTTTTACATTATTAACTACATGCTCATAATAAACATCTACATCGGCTTCTTTCATCATTATATCAAGCACAATTTTAGTTAATTCCGGATTGAACCACCCTTTATTACCGTCTTGATAAGTTATTGCGCCATTTAATTCTTCAAGTTTTTTGTATAAAGTATCGTAAAATTCATTATTAATAGAATTATCACTTGTTTTCATTGCAGGTATAACTAATGAAGAGGTTATTGAACCGCCTAAAAAGCTGTTTTTTTCAACTATCAAAGTTTTTAATCCGTGCTTAGCACAATTCCAAGCACAGCTTACACCTGATGTACCACCGCCAATTACAACTACATCATATTTGTTATTACCATTCATCATCTGTATCCTCTATATTATTATCATTTTGAGCTGTCCTGACCTTTAAATATTTAGTAGAACTCATCAATTCACTTGATTTAAAGTCATATTCTCTTCTTTTTAATATTTCATCCTTTGATGAATTAAGATTAGGATCGTGATAAGGGATTCCGGCCTTTGTTGAACACAAGCCTATCTCATAATTAGATAAAGGATGTTCAATCAAAGATTTTTCTTTTGCTGCAACCGTTCCTATACATTTTCCTGTTTTTTCATTAATAATTTTTCCGATATAAAATTTATTTTCAAGTAATGTATTTCTAACCTGAGCAGACGTTGAATATGTCATTAATATTCCGCTTGGCGAAATGTGTTTATACAGTTCCGAGATAAATTCTACTGTCCATAATTCGGGAGCTTTTGAATACGTAAAAGCATCAAGGTATATAAAGTCATAAAGCTTATTTAAGTCTAAAATGGACTTTCTGGCGTCATTTATATAAAAAGACAGCTTAAATAGCTTTCTGGCATCGTTAAATTTCATCTTTTTATATCGTTTCGATAAATATTCATAATATATATTATGTAAAAAGGCTAACGGATTCAGCTTGGTTATAAAATCATACCTAAAATCTTGCTTAAAACGGGCATATTTTATAGCGGAATTTTTAAAATATCTACGAAATCTTCTTGTTTTTAGTTTTTTATTAAGAGATTTGTCAATATAGCCATGTTTGTATTTGTCAATTAATGAATCAATTAATATAAAGCTTACATATTTATGTATTTTATAATCATTTATTGCTTCGTCATAATCATTATTAAATTTTAAATCAAGTAATTCTCTTATATTTTGTGAATTTCTCAACATATATTTTGTACTTAATTTAGCTAATTTTTTCTTAATTTTCCAATAAGTATCAAAGCAATCAAAAATTTTTGGAACAATTTTTACATATATTTCTTGCGGAGTTAAAATTGTTTTTAAAAACGGAGACATTTTTACAAGTTCTTCATTTATTTCCAAACAATCTATATTAAATTTACTTATAATTTCATCTTGTATCGATTCGTTAGGTAATAATAATTTTTTAGAATTATCCGCGCTGTTATTGTTATCTATCGATTCGATATCTAAATTTAAATTATTTTTATTTTTTAAAATTTTATTTTTTATTTTTTTAATTTTTTCAAAAATTTTTATAATAAAATTTTTTCTTTTTAAATATTTTTCATCGGTTTTGATTACATAACTCATTAATGCTTTTGTGTTATACCCGACACCGTAGCAAATGTCCAGCACATTAATATTATCCTTAGTGTTTATAATCTTTGATATGCCTGAGGGTAATATAAACTTTTCCCATGCTTCGCTTACAGCGCCGTATTTTGAATGGTACACATCCTCGTCAGTGTATGAATACAAGCCTACAGAGCCATCTTGAGTGTAATAAAATTCGTAATCTTTTTTCATTAATACCCTCGAATCCCTTTATTTGTATGTATTTAAGCTTTTGTATTATCTAATATACTATTTGTTTCAAGATATTTTTCAAATATTTCTGCTGCATCGCCTACCAAATCCACGCATGGACGTTTTTTGTAATATGTTTCAGTTCTTTCAGAAGGAATAGGATTAGTTGAGGACTCGACACCTTCTAAAAGTTCTCTGCAAATAATACTGCCGTTTTTATCTTTAAATTGTTTTGCAAGTTCCTGAATTCTTGAGTAGTGTTCTGCTTTGTCAGAATCGCCATATGCCAAGCCGGCAGCCATAAACATACCTGTTACTGTGCCGCATACTTCCCTCATTCTGCCCATTCCGCCGCCAAATGAAGAAGCTATTTTTATTGCCGTATCAAAATCAAGTCCCAGTTCTTCGCAAAAAGCTCCAAATACTGCTTGAGAACAATTATAACCGGACTTAAACAATTCCTGCGCTTTTTCTTTATGCATCCCCAAAATCCCTCCTTAAACATTATATCAAAAAAGTTAGTGATATAATAGTTTTATGAGTTTAATAGCTGTTTTAAAGAAAAATAATCGAAACAAGTTGTTTACAACGCCTTCACATGGCGGAAATTTTTGCATATACCATAAATTTTATCAGTGGTACAAAAGTGATATTTCGGAAACTGATACGCACAATCCACAAGAAGCTTTGGATAAAGCAGAAAAAAGGGCTGCTGAAATTTACGGAACCAAATATACAAAATTTTTAACGAATGGCTCTACAAGCGGAATTATTACAGCAGTTATAGCAAGTAAAGCAAAAAAAGTTTTAGTATGGGATAATTCTCATCCATGTCATAAAAATGCTATAAAGTTAGCAGGGGCAGAAAAGGTTGAATATTCTGTTGAAATTGATAATAAAACCGGATTGTATAAGGCTATATCTGCTAATCAAGCAGAAAATTTAATTAAAGGGTGCAATGCTGATTCTATTATAATAACTTCTCCGACTTATGAAGGTTATGCAGCAGACGTAAAATTAATAAGCGAAATATGTCACAAAAATAATGTAAAACTAATTGTTGATGAGGCACACGGAGCGCTTTATCCTTTTTCTGATGAGCTGCCGGAATCTGCTGTTAAATATGCGGATTATACAGTACAATCCTTGCATAAAACTGCAGGCGGTATAAATCCAACGGCTTTATTACACTCTAATGACAATAACCCAAGTGAAGCGTTATCATTAATAAATACGACCTCTCCCGCGTATCCGATGTTAGCTACTATAGAGGCAAATGTTAATTTTTTAAATTCTTCTCAAGGTAAAAAATATATAAAAAAGCTTATTGATAATATTAAAGCTCTAAATTTGCCGAAATATAATGATGACATTACAAAAATAGTGCTAATGCATCCTGAGTTGTCAGGTTATGAACTCTCATCAGTATTATTTGACAAATATAAAATAGAAGATGAACGCACAAACGAAAAATCCACAATGCTTTTGTGCGGAATCGGAACGGATAAAAAAATGTTTGAACGATTAAAAAAAGCTTTAAAAGGAATTTATAAATAATATTCTTCCTTTAAAGGTGTTCCGAATTTAATATCACAAGCTGCGGTTTTTCCCAGTATTTCTTCATAAAATTTTGGGTGCAATCCGTTTGAAGGTCTGATAGAACGAATATTTTCGCTTGTAAATTTTTCGCCTTTTTTAATATCTTTTACAACGTATAATGAGCGCGCAAATTTTCTGTTATTTTCATTTATTGAGTAATCAACCTGCCCCAAAACTTTTTCTGCAGCACGAATATCATCAATCAAGGATTTAAATTCATCAGGTTCAAGTGAGAACCCTGCATCTGCTCCTCCTAAATTTCGGTCTAAGGTAAAATGTTTTTCAATAACTCTGGCACCCAGAGAAACGGCTGTTATTGCAGGAATATTGCTCATTGAATGGTCTGACAATCCGATTTTTACCCCTTGTGGTGAAAATCTTTCTATCATATCCTTTATTGTAATAATATTCATATCTTCTAATTTTGCAGGATATGCCGACGTACATTTTAAAAGTGTTATATCGTTATTCCCGACAGATTTACAAGCATCAATTGCGCCCTGTATTTCATCTAAGTTTGAAATACCTGTTGAAATTATCATAGGTTTACCAAATTTTGCGGCATATTTTATTAAAGGATAATCTATAGCTTCAAAAGATGCTATTTTATATAATGGTACATTTATGTTTTCTAAAAAATCAACAGCAGTATAATCAAAAGGAGTTGAAAAGAAGTCAATTTCTATAGAATCAGCATATTCTTTTAATTCGCTCTGCCATTCCCAAGGTGTGTACGCTTTTTGGTACAATTTATATAAATTTTCACCGTTCCAAAGACTGTTTTTATCTTTTATTTGGAATTCTTCATTGTCACAGTCAATTGTTATTGTGTCGGCGGTATACGTTTGAATTTTTACCGCATCAGCACCTATTTCTTTAGCTTTTTTGATAATATTTTTTGCTAATTCTTTGTCTCCGCAATGATTAGCGGACATCTCGGCTATAATATAAACACTGTCAGTGTTATAAACTGTTTTAATATATCCTTCGGATTCTGATACTTTTTTATATCCTGCATTAATAAAAGCCTTTACTGAAGGTAGATTCTCTGATTTTATATATGCTGTGACTTTTTTAAATAAAGACTTTTTTGTGCATTCCTTAATTATTCTTGAAGACAATGCCTTTCCTCTAAAATTCGATGAAATGCTTATTGATATTACGACTTCAGATTCTTTTTTATCAAACCTTACCTGACCTATAAATTCTCTTTCATTATTTTCTATAATATAAAACGGATTTTTTAAATCTTTTATTCTTTTTTCAAACCAATTAACGTGTTCAGACCACTCAATTTTATTAGTATTTATTGAATTTTTACGTACGACATCGTCATTTGACAGCTCAAAAACATTATTTATATCATTTTTATTCGCTAATCTTATTGAAAATTGTTCAGCCATTCCATGTCCTCAATAAAATCATCAAGATTCTCTTTTGAATTTTTAACTGTTTCAAAAGTTACATAACTTTTATCAGGTATCATATCAAAAATTTTTCTAAAATCCAATTGTCCCGTTCCTAAATGCAAATGTGAATCATAAGGTGACTTTATATCATTCAAATCCGTTAAATGAAACATATTTGGTTTTAGTTTCAAAAATTGTTCGCAATAATTGTACAGAAATTGTTCCCTCGTCTCTTGTAGTATAGGGTTAGGGTGAGGTGTTTTATCAAATAACGAATTAGCCGCACAAATAGCGTGCCCAAAATCCAAACAAAATCCACAGCCCGCTGTATCCATAACAGTTTTAATTTCTTCAATATTATATCCTCTGCAAAATTCTCCGCCCATACGATTTGGAAGTGCAACAAACGGTTTATTTTCGATTAAAGCCCTTGGCTCATTAAAAAGAGCTAACTGAATGGCTGTTTCTCTGATGTCACCATCAATTCCGCCGTGAAATATTATATGCTGTGCGTTTAATTTGTCTGCGAACTGTTTTGTTTGTTCATAAATTTCACGATTTCTATCGGATTTTTCTTGTTTTGCTAAATTAAACCCTTGCGCAAAATGTGCATTATGAATAATAAACGGAATTTTCAACTTTTGCCACTTTTTTAAAGTATCAAGACTTTCAGGTACAACGTAAAGTTCAATGTAGTCATACATTTCTTCATCGTAAAGCTTAATTGCTTCATCATAATAAAAATCCGTGTTTACGGACCACAGTTTTAACCCTTTTTTATACATTATTTAAAATCCTGTACTTCATCTCTGCCATTTTCCAATCATCAATTGTATCAATATCCTGAGCTACAGATTCATCTATTTCATATAACATTGTATTTTTTGTTACAACTGAATGATATTCACTAAAACTGCTTGTTTTCACAAAATAGAACATTCCTGCATCATGGTATGTAGGCTCTAAATCTTGTGAACGTTTTTGAGCATTTTCCGGTTCTCTATATTCCAAAAAACCGTTTTTATTTTTAATTACAGCTCTTTGAATCGGGAATGAATACTTGACTACAGGCATTAAACTGTCTGCGTTTGAACTGCTTAATTTGTTATAAGCATCTTTTAATATTTCTCCGTTTAAAAACGGAACACAAGGGTAAATGCAGCAGAATTCATCAAAAATTTTACCCGAATTTTTGTATTCGTTTAAAACTTCTGATAAAACATCTGCAGTTGTTGCAAAATCATTTGAAGTTTTTTCTGAACGCATAAAAGGAATTTTTGCACCATAATTTCTCGCAATTTCAGCGATTTCACCGTCATCGGTAGAAACCATAACTTCATCAAACACTTTAGAATCAATCGCAGATTGAATTGCATACGAAAGCATCGGCTTCCCCATAAATTCTTTAATGTTTTTGCGAGGAATTCTTTTTGAACCGCCTCTGGCTGTTATTATTGCAATTATTGACATTAATTATCCTCTTTTAAACTAAATACCGAATCAAAACGCTGTTTTATTAAATTTTCATCTGTTTCTTTAAATATTAAATCTCCGTTTGCACCGTTAAATACAATACAATTTGACGGTACATCTTTATCTTTAATATAGGTATTTGCCGAAATTATAACGTTATCCCCTATTTTACAATTTCCTAATATCTTGGAATTACTCATCATTGAAACACAATTGCCAATTACAGGATAAATCCCTTTATTATTACCGACAGTACATCCTTGAGAAAATGTAAAATAATTTCCGTATTTTGCTCTTCCCAATACTGTTCCGACCGGATGATCAAACATAAATATCTCAGGTAATTCTATTTCATAGTAAATATCAGCGGCAGAAACTATTTTTGAAAGATTATATATTTTATCACAAAGTTCTAACCTTCCGTTCTGTTTAAAAATAGTATTAGCAGCAAAATACAGAAACATTGTATACTGGCAGGAATGATACGGTGTAAGATTATTAACATCAGAATAATATTTATTTTTCAAATGTTTACAATTGGCAAGGAACCTGTTGTTAATATCGTTTTTAAGTGTTTCTGTAAGAGCTTTCTCTTCTGTATACAGAAAAAAAAGATTATCCAGCTGCTTATATAATAAATTATAAAACTTATCCAAGACTTTTTATCCTTCTTACAATTTCTTCTAAATCTTTATCAGTCAAATCGGGATATAAAGGAAGAGAAATGGTATGATTATAATAATCTTCAGCATTAGGATAATCACCCCATTTGTAACCTAAATCCCGATAATAAGGTTGAGTGTGAACAGGAATATAATGTACTTGCAAATTTAATCCTATTTCTCTTGCTTTAAAGTAAAAATCTCTGCGATTTTCAACTAAAATCGGATAAAGATGAAAACACGCATTTGAAAAATCTTTTTCTGCCAGATGCGGAAAACCTAAATTCTTATTATAATAATCAACTATTTCGCGGCGGCGTTTTTTAAACACATCCAGACGTTTTAATTGAGAAATCCCCAACGCAGCTTGAACGTCAGTCATACGGTAATTATATCCCAGTTCTCTCATTTCATAACGCCAATCATTAACCATTTCACCGTCTTTATGCATACCGTGCGCTCTAAATGCACACAACTTTTTATAAAGTTCTTCATCATTTGTTGTGACTGCACCGCCTTCACAAGTCGTAATTGTCTTAACAGGATGGAAAGAAAATACTGTCATGTCAGAATATTTACAACTTCCTACTTTTGTATCTTTGTAATTTGAACCTATAGCATGAGCAGCATCTTCTATAATATAAATTTTTCTATCTCTAGGTAATGCTTTATTTATCCCTTCCATATCACAGGATTGTCCCGCAAAATGAACCGGTACCACAGCTTTTGTTTTTTGTGTAATATGTTTTTCAATTTCTTTAGGATCAATGTTTGCAGTTTCTTTTTCCACATCTGCAAATTTTACTTCAGCCCCGCAAAATCTTGCGCAATTTGCACTTGCAAGAAATGTCATAGGCGAAGTTATTACTTCATCATTTTTACAAACACCGGCTGCCATCATTGCAATGTGTAGACCGGAAGTCGCAGAGTTGACTGCAACACAGTACTTTGCGCCGGTATAATCACAAATTGCTTTCTCAAATTCCTTAACTTTTGGCCCGCATGTTAAATAAGGCGAACGCAACGTTTCAACAACCGCCTGTATATCTTCTTCTGTAATATTTTGCTTTCCGTAACCGTATGTTTTCATTTCAGTAGTTTGCATATTTTTTTAACCCCTCACCCTACCCTCTCCCTCAGGGGGTGAGAGAAAAGGTATAAATTTCCCGATTCTTTATTTTACAATCAATTATATAAGTTTTTATTATATTTCGCTAATTAATTTTTTCATATCTTCAACAGTAAGCCATCTGTCATTATTACCGGAATGATATTCAAAATCAGGTGCAACAGGTTTTGCATCAGGATAATCATATTTTATTCCGGCAAAAGACATTTGCGGAAGAATTATATAAAAATCTTTAAACTCAATCGTGTTCGGAGCATCTTCTTTTGTAATCATTTGCTCATGGATTTTTTCTCCGGGACGAATACCAACTTCTTTAATTTTAAGGTTAGGAGCGATTGCTTTAGCCAAGTCAGGCATCTTCATTGACGGAATCTTTTTAACATAAAGTTCTCCTCCACGCATATTTTCTATTGCTTCAAGAACCATTTCTACAGCCTGTTCAAGTTTTAACCAAAATCTTGTCATTCTCATATCAGTAATAGGAAGTTCTGTTGCGCCTTCTTCAACAAGTTTTTGGAAGAAAGGTATTACAGAACCTCTGGAACCTGCAACATTGCCGTATCTTACAACTGCAAACCTTGTATCTTTACTGCCGCTATATGAATTTCCCGCAATAAACAACTTGTCTGAACACAGTTTTGTTGCTCCGTAAAGATTAATCGGAGCGCAAGCTTTATCCGTAGAAAGAGCTACAACCTTTTTTACACCTCTGTCTATTGCGCAATCAATGACATTTTGTGCTCCGTGTATATTTGTTTTTATAGCCTCAAACGGATTGTATTCACATGCAGGAACTTGTTTAAGTGCAGCTGCGTGAACAACAACATCAACCCCTTCAAAAGCTCTCATCATACGCTCTTTATCCCTTACATCACCTATAAAAAAGCGAAGTTTATTTTCAAAAGGTTTGAACTCAGGCATATTTGACATCATAAATTGCTTAAATTCATCTCTTGAATATATTATAATTTTTTTAACATCCGGATATTTATTTAAAACCGTTTTTATAAATTTTTTGCCAAAGCTTCCTGTTCCGCCCGTTACAAGAATAGTTTTATTATTAAGCATATCTTCTCCTTAAAAACTAAAAATACTCCTAATGTAATCATTATACTAAAAAAAGAAAATGTGCATAATATTAAGTTATTTGAAAAAAATATTGCCAATATGTTATAATTTTGTAAACAGAGAGAGGAGTATATATGAGCGAAGATATTACGGTAAAAATTGATGAAAACGGTGCGGATGTTATTCAGTATGCGCCGCAAGGTGTTTGCAGTAAAGTTATTAATTTAAAAATTAAAGACGGTATTATACTTGATGCCGAGTTTATCGGCGGTTGCCCCGGTAATTTGTACGGTATAAGTAAAATTATTATTGGTATGAATATTAATGATGTTTGCGGTAAATTCAAAGGCACTCCTTGCGGGAGCAGGGGAACAAGCTGTCCTGACCAACTAAGCAAATGTTTGAGCGAATATATAACAATGAAACAGGCGGTTAATGCGTAAATGAGAGAAATTACATTTATAAAAGGGGATGGAATCGGCCCTGAAATTGCCGATTCTGTGATTGCGATACTTGATAAAGCAGGCGCTGATATTTCCTGGGATATTCAAGCAGCAGGGGAAGCAGTCATTGAAAAAGAAGGTTCTCCCCTTCCGCAGAGAGTTTTTGATTCGGTTAAGAAAAACAAAGCTGCAATTAAAACACCTGTAACAACACCCATCGGCAAAGGTTTTAGATCGGTTAATGTACAACTGAGAAAAGAACTTGATTTATATGCTAATTTGAGACCGTGTTGCAATTTGCCTAATGTAAAAACTCGATATAACGATGTTGATATTGTTGTTGTCAGAGAAAATACCGAAGATTTATATGCCGGTATAGAACGTCAGATAGATAATGATACAGCGGAAAGTATTAAAATTATAACAAGAAAAGCATCAGAGAGAATTGCTGAATTTGCATTTGATTATGCAGTTAAAAATAACAGAAAAGAGGTTTGTGTAGTTACAAAGGCTAATATTTGCAAACTGTCTGACGGCTTATTTTTAGATTGTGCAAGAAATGTGAGCAGGAATTATCCTCAAATTAATTTTAGAGAAATTCTTGTAGATAACTGTTGTATGCAGCTTGTACAAAATCCGAATCAGTTTGATGTGCTTTTACTTCCGAATTTGTATGGAGATATTGTGTCTGATTTATGTGCAGGATTGATTGGAGGTCTTGGTGTCGCACAAGGAGCAAACATAGGTAAAGATTATGCTGTATTTGAACCTGTCCATGGTTCTGCACCTGATATTGCAGGAATGAATAAAGCTAATCCCACGGCTATTTTAATGTCATCTGTAGAAATGCTTAATTATATCGGTAATTCAGAATGCGGCGACAAAATAAAGAAAGCACTATTTAAAACTTTAAATGACGGAATAATGACAGCAGATTTAGGCGGTAATTATTCATGCACAGAATTTACCAAACAAATTGTAGCAAGATTATAATTTTTGAGTTATACTAATTCAGTAAGCCGATATAGCTCAGTTGGTAGAGCAACTCATTCGTAATGAGTAGGTCGTCGGTTCAAGTCCGACTATCGGCTTATTTTATTATCAAAATTACTCATTCAAGTTCGCCCATTAACTTATTTGCGGCTTAAAATGCATCTTATAAAATCATATTTGGTCTCTCTTCATCATCAGGATTGTTTTCTTGTTGCGTGGATATATTTTCCGGCAAGCTGATATCTTCAGGAGCTTCTGTCTCGTCAGGGATGTCTAAATCCAGCGCACCTACATCATCCATAGAGAACTCAAAGGTCTCAAGTTCAGTATCTAAAACGGATGCTGTTTCTAGATTTATATTTTCAGTGCCTTCTCTTACATCAATTTCTTCCGAAACAGCACCTGCCATGTTATATTGCTCATAAGCACCAAGTCCGCTCATAACAGCTCCTGCCGCGCCTGCAGCAGCTGCGACTCCATAAGTAACGCCTGCTAAATTCCAACCGTTAGCAATTGCTAATTTACCTGCTTGAATAGCAGCTTTAGCACCGCTTGCAGCATTTAACCCTTGTCCTGCCATTTCTATATAACAATTAATTTGAGTTGCTTTATCAAAATCAGCAGCAAATTCGGTTCTGCCTTGAGCATCAGCCATTTTAGTTTGAGCATCTGTATATACATCCTGATATGTTGCCATATCTGTATGAATAGACGAAATATCATCCGATGCACTTTCTTGTAAATCTACAATATTCAAACTGGCTCCTTGCATATATCCTGTAGCATCAGATAATTGCTGTTTTTCATCATCGGTCAATTGTTCACCTGATTCAGCTTTTGTTTTTAAAGCATCATATACCACTTTAAAAGTTTCATAATCTGCTTTTTCTTCTTCTATCCTTGCTTGATATTCCTCATTAGTTAAATTAGCTTCTTCATCAGCGGCTGCGACTTCATCGCTTGCCATTTTCATTTCTGATTGAGAATTTAATAAATCTGATTGAGCCTCCGCTAAAGTATCTTTATAATTAGTAAGGACTTCTGTTTCTTCTTTATTAGGTTTTTGTGCGGTATATAATGTACCGGTTGCTAATGCTGCCATACATGATATTATTACACCTGTATCTTTTTTTTCTTTTTCTGCTTTAGCTTGATTTTCCTTTGATTTATTTAAATTTTCTTTTTTATTATCTAAATCTCTTTTTGCTTCGTTATATTTATTTTGCAGCTCAGTGTTATTAGAATCTTTTACCCATTTTTCATGTAAATCACCTGCTTTATTGAAAGCTTCATCATAAGCTCCTTGAGCTTTTTTTGTAGCATCCTTCAATCCCGGCAGATTTTTTGTTGCACCTAACGTTTTAGCATCAGTACCTTTTGCCATTCTAATTAAGTTATATCCGGCATTAGCAAGTCCTGATGCACCGTAAGCGACATTAGAGCCCCATTGTTCTACAGCTTTTCCACTTGTTCTTTTATATCCTGTCTTTTCTTCTGAATTAGATTTACCTTCCATAAACGCTGTATCAAAATCGCCGTCAGGAAGTTCGTAATCATTACTGTCTTGTGATTGTGCCCATACATCCCATTTAGGCGTGCTTTTATGCCACTTTTGTTTTAATTCCTCAAATTGCTCATCTGTTATCCCAAGCGTATTGTTTTCATACTTATAGTTTTTATAAGCCTGATAACCTTTGCTCGGTGAATACATTGCTTCCGTAAAATTAAACTGATGGTGCGACATGATATAATCCCTTAAAGTTTTCCTTTAATATGTATTACGGCAGTTTAAATTAAAACTTTAGGAATTTAATCTTAATATTTACAATTCTTAATATTATCCTCTTGCACAGATAGTTTGTGCAACATAAACGCCTGAAGCTGATGCTTGAATTAAACCTCTTGTTACACCGGCTCCGTCACCAATTGTAAACAGGTTCTTAACGCCTTCTGTTTCAAGTTCATTAGTTAATTTTACTCTTGCTGAATAGAATTTTACTTCTATACCGTAAAGAAGTGTGTATCTCGAAGCAGTCCCAGGTGCGATTTTATCAAGTGCAAAAAGCATTTCAATAATACTTTTCATCTGTCTGTAAGGTATAACCAGACTTAAATCTCCCGGAGTTGCACAAGTAAGAGTCGGTTCTATAATACTTGATTTGATTCTGTCAGGAGTAGAGCGTCTTCCTTCCAACAAATCTCCGAACCTTTGTACTAAAATTCCCCCCGCCAGCATATTTGCAAGGCTTGCAATATGCTGACCATAGGCAATAGGTTCTTTAAAAGGTTCTGTGAATTTTTTACTTACCAGAAGTGCAAAATTAGTATTTCTTGTTTTAATATTAGCATAGCTGTGACCGTTAACCGTAGCTATACCGTTATAATTTTCCTGAACAACTTCGCCGTTAGGATTCATACAGAAAGTTCTTACTTCGTCCCCAAATGTCGGAGAATAATATACAAGTTTTGATTCATATAATTTGTCGGTTAAAGGTGCAAAAACCGGAGCCGGAAGCTCAACTCTTACACCAACGTCAACAGCGTTATTTACCATACCGATTTTATTTTTAGCGAATTCATGAGTTAGCCAATCAGCGCCTTCTCTTCCTGGAGCAATAATTGTGTATTCAGCTCTTATAGTTTCACCGTTATCAAGTACAATACCTTTAACTTGCTCGCATTCAACAATTAAACTTTGAGCTGAAACATTATTAAGTATAGTAATTTTTTCATCAAGATAATCCTGCATGTGCTTTAAAACATCCAAGCTTCTTTCTGTTCCAAGATGTCTTACAGGAGAATGTACAAGCTTTAACTCAGCTAAAGATGCTTGGCGTTCAATCTCCCTAAATACTTCCATATTAGTTCCGAAGACCTCATCGGTAGCACCGTGCTCAAGATACATGTCATCAGCATATTTAATATATTCTTCAACTTTTTCTCTCGGCATATAGTCGACCAAATGACCGCCAACATCGGGAGTCAACGTTAATTTACCGTCAGAAAATGCTCCTGCACCTCCCCAACCGCAAAGAAGTCCGCACCTTTTACAATTCACACATTTAGGAGAACCTTCCCTTATCGGACATTTTCTTTTTTCTATTTTTTGACCTTTTTCAATTAAAATAACTTTCCACTCAGGGCGAAGTTTTACAATTTCAAGCGCAGAAAATATTCCGGCCGGACCTGCACCGATTATTGCAACATTATACATCTAACTATACTCCTCGTTTGCTATTACTTATATACGTTACCGCAAACATGCCGTTATTGCAAATTTATACCTGATTAGGTAATTTAACTGGTAAATTTTAAGTTTATGTATTATTATATAGATACTATAATTTTGAGGAGTGAGATATGTTTAAACGGATATTTTTAACCGTATCAGTTATATTTTTTTCAATTTCTGTATATGCAGCAGATTTTACGGTTCACAGACTTCAAAACGGGCAAACCCTTATAATTGAAGAGGTTAAAAGCAACCCTATTGTAACAATAGATACATGGGTAAGAACCGGTTCAATAAATGAAAACGACGAGAATAACGGTGTAGCACATTTTTTAGAACACTTGTTCTTTAAAGGTACAAAACTTCACCCTGCCGGAGAGTTTGACAAAATATTAGAATCTAAAGGCGCAGTCGTAAATGCAGCGACAAGCAAAGACTTTACGCATTATTATATTACTATACCTTCGGAATATTTTGATACTGCACTTGAATTACATGCTGATATGCTAACTAACCCTCAAATACCAAGAAAAGAGTTAGAAAAAGAAAGGAATGTTGTACTTGAAGAAATATCAAAAGACGGAAATACGCCTGCTAAAAAAGTTTATGATAATCTTAATTCTCTGATGTATACAAATCATCCGTATAAACGCAAGGTCATAGGTTCAGCGGAAGTTGTTTCAAAAATAAGAAGAGAAGAGATTCTTGACTATTTTAATAAATTCTACGCACCCTCAAATATGGTTACTCTCATAGTAGGAGATGTTGATACCGAAAAAACTATTCAAAAAGTTACGGAGCATTTTAACAGTTCATATAAAAAAATTAATCTAAAAAGATATAAAAAAGAACATCCTCTAACCTCGCAAAAACGTCATACAGAGTACACTGATGCCAATTCAGGATATTTAATGATAGGTTTCAGGGGAGTACCGATAACAGATTCTCAAACATACCCTCTTGATGTGTTAGCTCAAATACTGGGCGGAGGAAAATCTTCTAAATTCTATAGAGATATAAAAGAACAAAAAGGTTTGGTATATTCTATATCAGCATCAAACGGAAGTTTTAGAGATGACGGAATTTTATTTATAAGTGCAAATTTTAATCCGCAAAATGCGGAAAAAATTGAAAAAGCAATTTTTGATGAAATTGAATATATCAAAAAATATGGTGTTACGGAAGAGGAGCTTAACACCGCAAAAAAAATGATAGAACAAGAAACTTATTTTTCAAGAGAATCAACATCCAATATTGCGTCTGAACTTGGTTATATATATACATTAACAGGAAGTGCAGACATTTATAAAAACTATGTAGCTAATATTAAAAAAGTAACCTCAAAAGATGTTCAATGCGCTGCACAACAGTTTTTGGGTATTAATAAAAGTGCCGTTTCTATAGCATTACCTAAGGCAATGAATCAAATTACAGAAAAAAAGCCTGAAAACCACACTGCAAAAAAGGTTTCTGAAGCAAATGGCACATCAAAATTTATAATCGATAATAAAGCAACTTTACTTTTAAATCAGCATAAAAATAACGATATAATTGCGTTTAGTATTATAGCAAAAGGCGGAGAATTTGTGGAAAAATCGATTGGAGAAGGTACACTGGCTGCTGCTTTAATGCTTAAAGGTACAAAGAAATATTCCGCACAGGAACTTGCGCAATTAATGGATGAAAACGGAATTAAAATATCGCCGTCATGCAATGAAGATATGTTTACAATAAATGTTCAAACAACAACTGCGCAAATTGATTTGACATTTGATATCCTTAATGAAATTATGAACAATGCTTTATTTGATGATTATGAACTTGAAAAGAAACGTTCGGAAATTCTCGGTAAAATCAAGCAGAAAAGAGATGTTCCAATGAATGTAGCACTGGAAAATTATAAAACAAATATTTATTCAAACGGCATTTATTCTCATTCAAACAAAGTCTTAGAAAAATATTTACCGCAAGTAACATCAAATGATGTTAAAGCTTATTATAACAGGATTATGGATTCTCAAAATATTATAATTTCAGTTAATGGTGATATTGATTCGGAAAAATTAATTAAAAACTTCGGTTCAATATTAAAGACAAAAAACCAAAAACAATTTAACTATTCTGAATATAAAGTTACAAATCTTACAGGACAAAAAACAGTATCGCAAACAATAAAAGACTTGCAAACAGCATGGCTTTTTATAGGATGGCAAACCCCTGGTATTAATAATAAAAAAGATTTTGTAACATTAAAAGTTATAAATACACTTTTGGGAAGCGGTATGAGCTCAAGAATGTTTAAAAGTTTAAGAGAACAAGACGGTCTTGCATATCAATTAGGTTCAGTGTATTCAGCAAAGAAACTTGGCGGTAATTTTATGACATTTGTCGGGACAAAGCCTGAAACATTGAATTATTCAAGAGATAAAATTATGAAGGAAATAAATAAATTAAAAATGGAATTTGTTTCCGACTCTGAATTAGCAGATGCTAAAGCTCGATTGAAAGGCGGATTTATAGTTGCATTGGAAACGAATTCAGAAAAAGCAAACGTAACCGGAATGTTTGAAGCATTGGGATTCGGGTATAATTTTCTGGAAGAATATATAAAAATGATTGATGAAGTTACAGCTTCTGATATTATTAGCACTGCAAATAAATATTTTAACAATGTTTATTTGGAATCAAATGTGAAATAGATGAAGTATAAAAAATTAACAAAAGAACAAATTAAAATAACATTAGACCGACTTACACGATTTAAGTATACAGAGACAAAATATTTGCGTGTATTTACGGATATATTGACATCCTGCATGATTGAGCCGGCATTTAAAAAAAGTGATTTAAATAAAATAGATTACTCTAAAATAGCCGAAATCGTTTCAGATATTATTAATTATTCTGTAAATTCAGACAGAAACGAAGATTTGAATATTAATAATTTTATAAAAAATTATGAAAATCATATTTTTAAAAATAATGAAAATACGCAAAAACTTTTAAACAACTCAATTAATTACAAAAAGGCTATAGAATACATAGATAATTATGACAAATCGAATCTCAGATGGTTAAAGAAAATAACAGAAATAAAAGAATATAATGAGACTGTGAATATTAACCTAAGAGAAAAATATGCACTTAAATACCCACTGGAGAAAGTAATTATAGCGGAAGGTATAACAGAAGAGATATTACTGCCGGCTTTTTCAAAATTTATGGGAAAAGATTTTTATAAAGAAGGGATCCAAATTATAGCTGCGGGCGGTAAAAATCAAGTAGTAAAATTATTTTATGAATTATCTGAAGAAATTAATTTACCGATATTCATACTATTAGACAAAGATGCTGAAGAAAATATTAATCAAATACGACCAAAGCTTCGAGATATTGATAAAATTCATTTAGTTTCGTGCGGCGAGTTTGAAGATTTACTGCCTAAACATTTAATAGTAAAAACGGTAAATTCACATTTCAAAAACTTTTTGAACATTTCTGAGGATGACTTAAATCAAAATTTAAGAATGGCAAAAATTTTAGAAGAATTATTCAAGACAAAAGGGCTGCATGAATTTAAAAAAGCAGATTTTGCAAAACTTGTGCGGGAAAATATAAATGAACAATTTGATATATCAAATGAAATACGCTCAATAGTACAAGAAATTTATGCCAAATAAAAAACTTGACAGTAAAATTTGTTCTTGATAACATCATATTTGTGGCTGAAAGGTCATTAAAGCTGAAAAATTAAATAGTTATACTTGCGCTTGTAGCTCAGTCGGTAGAGCAATCCCCTTTTAAGGGAGAGGTCGCGCGTTCGAATCGCGCCAGGCGCAATTTTTGTTGCAAAAAACAATCGTAAATAAGCGATGAGAACGCAACAAGACGGAGTCTTGTCCGCGTTCGAGCGCGAGTGAGCGGAGGCTGAAGT
>CADCOS010000013.1 GCA_902803165.1 uncultured bacterium
TAAGCCGATGTGATGGAATTGGTAGACGTGCCAGACTCAAAATCTGGTGTAGGCAACTACGTGCCGGTTCGACCCCGGCCATCGGCAGATTAGAGAAGACGGCGAAAGCCGTCTTTTTTAATGTTTGATAAATTATAATTCAACAAAACTTTGCGGCTTCATTATGCAAGGAGTTTTTCCGAGATTTTGGATTCTGTTTGAAAAATCATTTATATCAACTCTTATTGCATCAAAAGTGTTGTAATGCATTGGTATAACAGTCTTAGCGCCGAGCCAATCTGATGCAATAGCAGCTTTTTCAATATCCATAGTATAGATACCTCCGACAGGAAGCATAGCTATATCGGGTTTATAAATTTCGCCTATTGTTTTTAACTCGGAATTTAAACAAGTATCACCTGCGTGGTACAGGGTTTTTCCTTCAATACTAAAAACAAAACCGCATGGACATCCGCCATAAGTGCCGTCAGGAGTTGAACTTGAATGGAACGCAGGAACAAGAGAGACTTTTCCCCAATTGAAAGTTAATTCTCCGCCGATATTTAAGCCTCGAACATTTTTCGCCCCTTTTGCGGAACAATAATTAGCGAGTTCAAAAACTGCATTAATACAAGAGCCGTTTTTTCGGGAAATCTCAATAGAGCTACCCAAATGATCAGAATGTGCGTGTGTTACAAAAATTTCCTTCACTCCTGTTGGATTATAGTCAGGAGCCATAATTAAAAACGGATCAATAAGAAATTTTTCTCCGTTTGTTTCAATTTCAAACGCACTGTGTCCTAAATATGTTATTTTCATTATTCTTCTTTTTCTCCGTATTTATCCATAAGTTTTCTGAGTCGTTTATATTCTTTGCCCCATTTTTGCATCGATTCGATTACGGGGCGCAGGGTATAACCTATATCAGTAAGATAATACTCGACTTTTGGCGGAATGCCTTCATAAGCTTCTCTTACAACAAGCCCGTCATCTTCCATTTCTTTTAAACACGCTGCAAGTACTTTTGATGTGCAGCCAAGTTTCTTTTTAAGTTCAACAAAACGCAGTTCTTTAACTAAAAGCTCTTTTACAATAAGCAGTTTCCATTTTGCACCTACAAGCTGAAGCAAAGTACTTACAGGGTTAGACGAAAGCTTATCATAATTCATTAATGTCTATCCTCTTTATTTTTCTCGGCAAAAGCCCATAATTCATTAAGTTTTTCTTTGATACCAAATCTGCTGAACCACTTTAAAACAAGACGTTCTTCATATCCTAAACCGCCGTTCGTTTTATTGAATCCGTTTAAATCAAATGTAGCTTCCGAAATAGAAATTCTGATAATTACATGGGGTGTAACATTTTTAGACGGATCCATCCACAGCTTAATATTGTTATATTTAGCTGTATTAACGCTTTTAACGTTATGCGCATCGGATTGTTCCTGAATAATGAAAGATTTTAGGCTATCTTCCATGTCTTTAAATGTGGTCATTTTTACTTCCTTAACAAAATATATCTTTAATAAGTATAACACATTTAAGATTTTGTGTATAATAAAAATACAAATCGGAGTTAAAAATATGCTTGTTGTAATGAATCAAAATGCAACGGAAGAGCAAATTCAAAACGTTGCCAGAGTAATTGAATCAAAAGGTTTTATTTCAAGAATCAGTGTCGGAGAGATTAGAACCGTAATATCCGCAATCGGAACTAAGCATATAGATGAAAGAGATTTTGAGCTTTTATCTGGTGTTGCTGAAGTTATAAAATTAAAGACAAATTATAAACTTACAGCCCGCGAATTTCAGAATGAGGATACGATAGTAGAAGTTAACGGAGTAAAGTTTGGCGGTAAATATACAGGATTAATAGCGGGCCCTTGTGCTGTAGAATCTTATGATCAGGTGGATAAAACAGCGGAAGAGCTAAAAAAATCAAATTTAAAAATATTAAGAGGCGGAGCATATAAACCGAGGACAAGTCCTTATGCATTTCAGGGAATGGGTGAAGAAGGACTTAAAATATTGAGAAGTGTTGCAGATAATCATGGAATGGCGATAGCGACGGAGATTATGGATATTTCTCAAATTGAAAAATTTATGAAATATGTTGACATATTCCAAGTAGGTGCAAGGAATATGCAGAACTTTAACTTGCTGAAAGAGCTGGGGAAAATACATAAACCGGTTATTTTAAAACGTGGTTTATCCTCAACATACGAGGAGTGGTTGATGTCTGCTGAGTATATTATGTCGGGCGGAAACGGGCAAATTATATTGTGCGAAAGAGGTATAAGAACGTTTGAGACATATACAAGGAATACTCTTGATTTGGCGGCAATACCTGTAATAAAGAAATTGAGCCATTTGCCTATAATAGTTGATCCTTCGCACGGAACGGGGTTACGAGACAAAGTCGAACCGATGTCGAGAGCAGCAATAGCGGCGGGTTGTGACGGATTGATTATAGAAGTTCACTATAATCCGGATTGTGCGATGTGCGATGGTGCTCAATCTCTTTATCCGAGCCAGTATGATGCTTTATATAATGAAATTAAACAAATAGCACCGATTGTCGGAAAAGAAATATTGTAAGATAGGGCAAATTGAACGTCGAAATTTTTTTGGTATAATTAGGTTAATCTGTCGGGGTGGCGAAATTGGTAGACGCGCATGATTCAGGTTCATGTGGGAAACCTTGAGGGTTCGAGTCCCTTCCCCGACATATTTTTATCTTTAATAAAAAGAAAAAAAGGACGAGAACCCTCAACAAGATATAGGTTTTCAGGACAGTTGTGATGGGAGTTTTATTGTGGATTTGCCTAATTTTAGGGCAATAGAGGCAAGTTTATAGTGTAGAGA
>CADCOS010000014.1 GCA_902803165.1 uncultured bacterium
ATTGGAAATAAGGTGATTTAGTGACCATGTGATCATGTGACCAAGTGATTAGGTAATTCCGTCATTGCGAGGGCAAAAGCCCGAAGCCATCCAGTCAATTAAATGGAAAGTTGAAAATTGAAAATGGAAAGTGGAAAATTCAGTAAATCCGTCATTGCGAGACCGATTAGGTCGAAGCAATCCAGTTAATTGAATGGAAAATTGAAAATGGCAAGTGGAAAATTGTATTATAAGGGATTAAACATTGGACAGATTATATTTTTTAACAGCAGGGGTTCCTTTAAAAGCGGGAAATAAGGGGTATAAAAGAGGATTCGAAATCCATGACGAAATGAATCTTGACGGTATGGAGCTTGAATTTGTTCATGGTGTAAGGATTTCGGATAAAAGCAGAGAAGAAGTAAAATCGTCAAACAAAATTATTACCGCCCACGCGCCTTTCTATGTGAATCTTAATGCAAGAGAAGAAGAAAAAGTTGAAGCAAGCGTTCAAAGAATTATTGAAACAGCCGTAACTTGTGAGGAGCTTGGCGGATACAGCATAACTTATCATGCCGGGTTTTATTTGGGACATGATGCCGAAACCGTTTATGAACAAATTAAAAATCAAACAAAAGTAATAACGGATGCCTTAAATAAAAACGGAAACAAAATATGGATTCGTCCTGAAACAACCGGCAAGGCTTCTCAATGGGGTGATTTGGATGAAATTATAAGACTTTCCAAAGAATTTGAAACGGTTCTGCCGTGCGTTGATTTTTCTCATATTCATGCACGTTATAACGGTTTTTGGAATACCTATGACGAATTTGCTTCTATATTTGAAAAAATCGGAAAAGAACTCGGTCAAACAGCGTTAGATAATTTCCATGCGCACGTTGCAGGAATTGAATACAGTGCAAAAGGCGAGAAAAAACACTTGAACCTTGAAGAATCTGATTTTAATTATAAAGATTTATTAAAAGCGTTTAAATCTTTCGGCGTTAAGGGTGTTATTGTTTGCGAAAGCCCTAATATTGAAGACGACGCAAAATTGATGAAAGATTATTACATGAGTTTGTAGGTGTTATATGGAAGAATCGGCAGTAATACTTGATGAAACAAATATACTGGAAGAGATTAACAAAGATATAGAAAAATCCGGTATTAAGAATGATAAGTATGTTTGCAGGCTTACGTTGTACCAATTTTTCAGGGCAAAATACGAAAACAATAAAAATCGTGATTATGTCGGATATATTTTGTACGGAAGAAAAACGCCGGACGGAAAAAACAACTATACACTTGATATTTCAAATATCGGGACACTGAATACTGTCGGAATTCTGTCGGAGATAGACAATGTTCCGGTTGATGATGATTTTTATGAACTTCTTTTGCAGTTCTATTCGGAAGATGATTTGAAAATAATTTTTAACAGCATGATTTTGGAAAACGGAATCTTGCATAACGAAAATGCGGATTTAAGACTTCTTTTTGAATCAATAAAAATGTTTAATCCCGATTTATTTAAAACATACGAAGACAGAAAATTTAATCAAAAAACGCAAGAATACAATAAAACAAGAAATTATAAGGATAATGCGTATTTTTATTTCAGGTATTTCAGACTTTCGGATAAATATACGGAGTATGAAAATGTTTTGTGGAAAGCACTTCAGAGTGAATTTGGCTGGCGTAACAAATTTAAAATGCTCAGAGGTGTTTAATGCAAAAGAAAATCATTGACAAACAAGAGATAAAAAGTTCCTCTTCCGCAAATATATATGAAACCGTTTTGTACGAAGATTCAGTAAGCTGCAATTGCCCCGCTGGCGGAAAAAGGTCTTTTTGCAAGCACATGATAAAAATTATCCATGATAATAATGAATTATTGCAAAACAAATATCCTGATTTTTATAAAAAATTATCCGAAGTTTTAATAATGAAAAACAGTTCGGATAAAAATTCCGATGCATATAAGAATTTGCTATCGGAAATTATATATGTAAATAAAGAAATTGCCGAAAAATCGCATAATAACGAAAAAAATATTATAAAAAAAGAACAAATTTCATTAAATGAAGTTATTAAAAATATAGAAAAAAATTATTCGTCTGAAGAACAAGAAAAATTATTAAATATACTAAATAGTATAAAACCTCACTTCAACGATGTTATTCGCTATCTTAGTGAAAAACATAAATTTATAAATTAAGATAATTATACGGAGTCAACATATATTTAATCTTGTTGTATATAATATCATTTATTGGTTCACCTTTAGTGTTGGCATTTATTACTGTGTGATTTCTATCATTCAGAGCAATTTTATACAGTGCAATATTTCCGTTTTTATCAAGAGTAACTTGAATATCAGGTTCTTTCGCTTTTCCTTTTATATTTAATTCCATATTTCCAAAACCGTCACGAGTAATTTGTGCATAGGTAAACCAGTCATCTTTGTATTCTAAAACTCTTTTAAATCCGCCAAGTTCCATCATTCTCGGAGAGCTGTTTTTTATTTTTTCCATGGCATTACAGATTCGTCCTCTTATATCAAAACCGGTTGCGGAATATAATCGGGAAGCAGTGTCATTATCGATTTTGTCCCCTATATTTTCAAGGTTATATCTTTGAAGCATGGTTAAAGGTTTATCGAATGCTTCTTTAGGGGAAACATTATTATATTTTACCGCTTGTTCATAATCGGAATATGTAAGAGCGTCAATTTTTTCTCCGTTGCCGTTTGCAAGGATATTACGAGAATCGGTAAACAAACCGTATCCAATCATATAACTGTACGCTTTACCATTTGAATCCAAATTCATGGATATATTTGATTTAGATTCACAATTAAAACATATAGTCATTGTGCCGTTTGGATTTGTCGTAATTTTTATAAGATCTTTAGTATCAAAATTTTGTTTATTAAAATACGAGAATTTATATTCAACTTTTCCGTCGCTATATTTGGTAGAACCGGTGCTGTTTATTTGACTTTCCAGTTTGTTCAGTTCTTCTTTTACGTTAAATCCGGCAAGTTTAGATAAATTTTCCGCTGCTTCATCACTTATAAAATCGCTAAAATGTTCAAAATCAGACATCAGATTATTATCCTCACCAATTTGGGCAGATTCTTCTGTCGCTAATTGACTGAATATTAGCGGTATTGTTTGAGTTTTATCTTTGCTATCCGCCATTTTCAGCATTTCTTCAATACCAAGAATTGTGTACGGTACGGCGGAATTTCTTCTCAAATTATTTATTTCCTGCATTAATCCTGCATTTTCGCTTGATAATTTACTCTTTTCAAATTCTAAATTTTCTTTTTCTTGTTTGTATTTTTTATCATTTCGATAGAGTTCATTTCTTAACGAATTGTTATCAATCTGTAATGACATTATAGTCTTTTTCAGTGAGTCAATTTCCAAATATTTTTCATGTACAAGTGCGCTAAGGCTTTCGTACAAATCCTGCAAACTTGAAGGAAGACAAAGCCCGAATATTTTTTTAAAACGAGGAAGCACCTCTTTTATATCAATAGGGTTGCCATTATTATGCTTTATTCCTTTTACAATTTCTTCACCGATAATCCCTTTAAATGCCGGCTTATGCTCATTAATTGTTGTGTTTTTGGGGTTGATGTAAGGTTGATATTTTACCGAAGATACGTTCATAATTCAGATCCTTTTCAGTTTACTATACTTCTTTGCTGCACAAAAGTTCCGTGAATCTTTATAATTGATTGAATTATAAAAATATTTTACAAAACTTTATATTTAAATTTTAAAAATTGTAAGCAAATATGTCATGGGATTGTGATTGTTTTTATTTAAATTAGTATCCGATTTATAATTTGATTGAACTTTGGAATTTGTCAAGCAAAAAATTGTAAAAATTTATCGAAAAATTTTAACAATTTAACAGAAATGCAAAACCTGAAAACGCCTGATTTTACAGGGTTTTTGGTATTGTTAAGGTTCGTAAAATTTTTGAATAAAATATGTGTTTGGATTATCATTGTTATATAGGATGAGATTTGGGGAACGGGATGTTATCCTGTTATTAAAGGGTAGTTATAGTATTAAACGAAATAAAATAGCTAACCTTCATCGTACTATTAGGAGGAAAAAGAGACAATGCAAAATAGTTTAAGTAAAGAAGGAACGGTAGTAGAATTTACCTCAAAGAGTACTGAGAGCGCAAGCGGTATATCAATTCCGAGAGAATTGACCAACCGCATGTCAAAATTGTCTTCTTCGGAAGAAATTAAGGCTGATACTCAAGTTAAGCCGATAAATTCGAGCGCAATATATGTTATAAAAAAAGACGGTACAAAAGAGCTTTTTGATGAAAATAAAATAATTAATGCGGTAAAGAAGTCTGCAACACGTGCCCTTGTTGAATTTTCAGAGGGGGACTTGAAAAGTATATGTGACTTCGTAAATAATAATATTATAAGGATGAATAGACAAGAAGTATCTATTTCGGATATGCATAATCTTGTCGAAGGCGCCTTAGAACATTTATACCCGCAGGTAGCGCAAAGTTACAGAAATTACAGAAATTACAAACAGGATTTCGTACATATGCTCGACAAAGTTTATCAAGAATCACAAAGAATTATGTACATTGGCGATAAAGAAAACTCCAATGCTGATTCTACTTTGGTTTCAACAAAGCGTTCTTTGATATTTAATGAATTAAACAAAGAGCTTTATAAGAAATTCTTTTTAACGGTAGATGAATTACAAGCAATCAGAGACGGCTATATTTATATTCATGATATGTCAGCAAGACGTGATACAATGAATTGCTGCTTGTTTGACGTTGCTTCCGTTCTTAAAGGCGGATTTGAAATGGGCAATCTCTGGTATAACGAACCAAAATCTTTGGATGTCGCATTTGATGTCATAGGTGATATTGTTATGGCAGCAGCAAGTCAGCAATACGGCGGATTTACGGTGCCGGAAGTTGATAAAATACTTGCTCCATATGCGGAAAAAACGTTTGCAAGACAAAATGAGAAATATTTATGCTTAGGCTTGGACTTTGAAAAAGCAAGAGATGCAGCTTTAGAAGATGTTAAAAAAGATTTTGAACAAGGTTTCCAAGGTTGGGAATACAAGTTCAATACAGTAGCATCTTCAAGAGGGGACTATCCGTTCATTACGGTTACGGCAGGTTTAGGAACAGAACCTTATGAAAAAATGGCAACTTTGGCTATGCTAAAAATCAGACAAGGCGGTCAAGGTAAGAAAGAATGTAAAAAACCTGTATTGTTCCCTAAGATAGTTTTCTTGTATGACGAAAACCTTCACGGCGAAGGAAAAGTTAATCATGACTTATTTGAAGCGGGTATTGAGTGCTCTAAAAAAGCCATGTATCCTGATTGGTTATCACTTTCGGGTGAGGGTTATGTTGCAAGCATGTACAAAAAATATGGCAGAGTTGTTTCTCCTATGGGTTGCAGAGCCTTTCTTTCACCTTGGTTTGAAAGAGGCGGTATGGAACCTGCGGATGAAAACGACAAACCTATTTTTGTAGGACGTTTTAACATTGGTGCAATAAGCCTTCACTTGCCTATGATTTATGCTAAAGCTAAAAAAGAAAGCAAAGATTTTTATGAAGTGCTTGATTACTATATGGAATTAATCAGACAACTCCATATAAGAACTTATGAATACTTGGGAGAAATGAAAGCATCTGTTAACCCGCTTGCATATTGCGAAGGCGGTTTCTTGGGCGGACATTTGGGTATTCATGATAAAATCAAACCTTTATTAAAATCCGCAACAGCTTCATTTGGTATTACTGCGTTGAATGAACTTCAAGAATTATATAACGGAAAATCGCTGGTAGAAGACGGTCAATTTGCGATTGAGGTTATGGAATACATAAACAAAAAAGTTCAAGAATTCAAAAAAGAAGACGGAAATCTTTACGCTCTATACGGAACTCCTGCTGAAAATCTTTGCGGGCTTCAAGTTCAACAGTTCAGAAAGAAATACGGCATAGTTGCAAATGTTTCCGATAAACCTTATGTATCAAATTCATTCCACTGCCACGTTTCTGAACACATTACACCTATTGAAAAACAAGATTGTGAAAAACGTTTTTGGGATTTAATGAACGGCGGTAAAATTCAATATGTAAAATATCCGTTGGATTATAATACAGAAGCTGTTAAAACGCTTGTTGAACGTGCTATGGACATGGGATTTTATGAAGGTGTTAATCTTTCACTTTCTTATTGTGATGATTGCGGTCACGAAGAGTTAAATATGGATGTTTGCCCGAAATGCGGCAGCCGTAACTTGACTAAGATTGATCGTATGAACGGGTACCTTTCATATTCTCGTGTTAAAGGTGATTCTCGTTTAGCAGACCACAAGATGGAAGAAATAAAAGACAGAGTATCAATGTAATTAATAATCTGTAAAAACTTTTTTCTAAAAACCGCTTTTATAAAAAGCGGTTTTTAGTTATCATTATATTAAAATAAATAAAACAAAAACAATCCTTTTTGCATTATGCAAAAAGGATTGTTCTAAAATTAAAATCGATTGGATTAGTTGACCGTTAATTTTTTACACTCTTGTTTTTCCGGTCTCATTTTTGGAGCTTCGATTCTTAAAATACCATGTTCAAGTTTAGCATTAGTTTTTTCAATATCAATTTCCTCCGGGAAATATACGGTTCTTGAAAATTCGCCGTACCTAAATTCTGATTTTCTAAAGCCTTTCGTATCTTCTTTAACTTCTTCTTCTTTTTTGGCATTTATTGTAAGTCTGTTTTTCTCAATATCGATATCCAAATCTTCTTTTTTAATTCCCGGAAGTTCGGCTTTAACGCAATATTCTTTTTCTTTTTCGTCGATTTCTACAGGCATTGCAAATTTATCCCTGTCCTCGTTATAAATGTACTCAGGGAAAAAGCTGTCAAAATTTCTGTTCAAAATTGAACTGATTTCATCGTTTACCGACTTAATGAATGTGTCAGGTGATTTTTTAATTAAGAATTTCATAATCTTATCCTCCTTACACATATATTATGGCTCTTTTATTTAAAAAACCTTCTCTTTTTAACCAAATTTTAACAATCTGTTTGTAATACTTTAGCGGGATGAATTTTCAGGGGAATAGGTATTAATCTTTTATAAAATTTGTACTCATTATAACTTTTAGGCAGATTGTTCCAATATCTGTATATTGTTTTTCCGTGTATTTCCAAATCTTTTACAATTTCATCGGCTTCATTCTCGGATTCTGCCAAAAGCGGATAACAAAAAGGACTTCTTGCACTTTCCGAATCTATTTTAATATTATTGTATTCTCCGTAATATTCATGCAAATTTTTAAACTCTTCCAAACGTGATTTTGGGCATTTGGTATATTTTTCGTCTTCTTTATTATTATTTTTTATATAAAGGTGTGAACCGTATTCAACCCGAATAAATTTTCTTGTTGAATTAAAACAAGCAAACCCCTGAGGCGGAGAAAAAAATGAATGAGCATTATCAACAATCAAATTCGGATAAATTTTTTCCATTTCGTTGACATTTTTGTCGCAAATTCCAAAGTAATTCGGATAAAGTATAAACGAATTTTTTTCAAAATCTTTTTGAGGCATAAAATTGTCATCAATATGGTAGAATAACGGTTTACATCCGGTTTTTATTACGGAATGCCGTATTACATCGCATAAATAATAAGGAATATAAATTTCTTTAATCTTATAAAATTTTATCAGATATTCCAACGAGCTGTGAGCATAATCAAATTTTAATTTTTCGTACATGTTTTTCTTACATATATAAAAGTTAAAAGCGTAATAATTACGGCAATAATTTCCGCATATTTCAGGTTAAGGTTGAACCCGATTTTTTCGCTGAAAATAAAAGACATTGTTATAAATACGTAAAATAGTGCGGGTATAAGAGTTACAAAATAATTCTTTTTTTGTTTATATAAAAATACCGCAGCACAAGCCAGTGTAGGAATTGCTATAAGCTGATTGAAGAAAGTAAAATATCTCCAAACCATTCCGAAACTCCCGCTGTTTGTTTTAGCCCAATATAAAATACCCAAAACGGATAATGTCATAGGTATTACTAAGATGAGTCTGTTTACAATCTTCTTTTGGTTTAGTTTTAGCGCATCAGCGATTGTAATTCTTAATCCTCTTAATGCTGTGTCGCCCGATGTTATCGGAAGAATTATTATTGCAAGCGTTACTATAAACGCAAGGTTGAACGGTACAAATTTGTTAGCAATAATATTAACAACATTTACCGTTCCTATAATATTTTGCGGAACTTGGTTTAAGCTGTATACATCCATTGCAGCTGCTGCCCAAATAATAGCTATAAGCGATTCCAAACACATCATTCCGTAAAAAATTCTTCGTCCGTCTTTTTCGCTCTCTACGGTTCTTGATATTATAGTCGCCTGCGTTGAATGAAATCCCGAAAGAAGCCCGCAGCTTACTGTCATAAAGAACATCGGTATCAGCGGAAGATTGTCAGGATGCAAGTTATAATTGCTCAAGTTGAAATTCTGCAAGTTTACTCCGTTTGTAAAAAATCCCGCAAGTACAAGACCTGTACCTAAAAGCAGCATCCCGCCCAAAACAGGATAGAATCTTCCGATAATTTTATCGATAGGAAAAAGAGTTGCGATTATAAAATAACATAAAATTACAACATAGCTTCCTAATACCGTCGGATTTGAAATAGCAAAGTCTTTTACTCCAAAAAATCTTTCAACAAACAAATCGCCCGATGTGTATACAAAAACGGTCGATAGTAACAATAACATTATTGAAACTATAACCATAAATATTCTGAATGTATTGATACCAAAATATTTTTTTATCAGCCCTGTTATTTGTGCTCCGTCATTTCTCATGGAAAGCATGCCGGCAAAATAATCGTGAACACCGCCTGCAAAAATACATCCAAGCGGGATTAAAATAAAAGCAATCGGTCCGAATAAAATTCCCTGAATAGCTCCTATTATCGGCCCCATGCCTGCAATATTCAGAAGATGAATAAGGGCGTTTTTATTTTTCCCCAGCGGCAGAAAGTCAACTCCGTCATTTAGCGCATTAGCAGGAGTCTCTCTGTCGTCAGGTGAAAATAGTCTCTCTACATATCGCGAATAAAAAATATATCCGATAATTAAAATAAAAATACCAAGTAAAAATGTTTTCATACCAAAATTATATCACAAATTAAGTTTGCAAATATTTATTGTGATAAAATATATTTGTTATGCTGAATTTGTTTCAGTATCTTCAAAACAATAATATTTCGAAAAAAGTTCGGAATGACATTTTAAATAAGTAGTGAAAAAGAAAGGATTATTATGCATTATCAAGGGCTTATTAATAAATACAGAAAATATCTGCCGGTTACGGATTCAACTCCTGTTGTTACATTGAATGAAGGAAATACCCCGCTGATTAAGGCTGATAATCTTGCAAAAAAAATAGGCTTAGATGCAAATATATATTTAAAATTCGAGGGTTGCAATCCGACAGGAAGTTTTAAAGACAGAGGAATGACAATGGCTGTCACTAAAGCTAAAGAAGAAGGTTCGGGTGCTATTATTTGTGCTTCTACAGGTAATACTTCGGCTTCTGCGGCAGCATACGGTGCAAAAGCGGGAATAAAAACTTATGTGCTTATTCCTGACGGATATATTGCTCTCGGTAAACTCTCTCAAGCTATGATGTACGGTGCTGAAATTATTGCTATACAAGGAAATTTTGACCGTGCGCTTGAATGTGTAAGAGAAATTTCTGCAAACTACCCTATAACGCTTGTAAATTCAGTTAACCCATTCAGAATAGAAGGACAAAAAACAGGCGCTTTTGAAATTTGCGATGCGCTCGGCAAAGCCCCGGATTATCACTTTATCCCTGTAGGTAATGCGGGAAATATAACAGCATACTGGAAAGGTTACAAAGAATATAAACAGGCAGGAGTAATCAATAACTTACCTAAAATGATGGGATTTGAGGCAGAAGGTGCTGCCGCAATTGTTAGAGGTGAAAGGATTATGAACCCTGAAACATTAGCGACAGCAATAAGAATAGGCAATCCTGCAAGCTGGAAACAAGCGGAAGCAGCCCGCGACGAAAGCAACGGCAAAATAGGCTGCGTAACGGACGAAAAAATTGTAGAAGCATACAGAATGCTTGCTTCAACAGAGGGTATTCTTTGTGAACCTGCAAGCGCAGCATCTGTCGCAGGATTGATTCAATCGCATTCATTGGGATTGGTCAAAGAAGGTTCAGACATAGTTTGTATTTTGACAGGCAACGGCTTGAAAGATCCTGATAATGCGATTAAATATTCAAATGCGGACGTTAAAAAGACCTCCTCTGAACTTTCTGACGTATTGAAGGCTATGGGAATATAGGGTATTTATCAGATTTATTCTGACCGTGCCTATATTTACCCCTATATTTACCAAAATCTATACGGCATTTGATGCAGAGAACCAAGACGGGAGTTCCTGTAATAGCTATGTATTGAAGGATTATGAACTTTTGTTTCTGATATGGAACCTTCTCTTATGTATTCAATACTTTTTTCGTATTGCGGTTTTTCATTGAGCGGTTCGTATATTACATGATTATCTGACCAGATAAAATCAGGATTGTCTTTACTCATCCTCTGCAGTTTATTTTTGAGTTTGCTTACAGTTCTTATTGTTTTGAACTTGTCATTAATAAAATCCAAAACCGTTGTAGTTGTTGTAATTTCGGTTAATAATGATTTCATTTTTAATAAATCTTCCGAATTCGGATCATATAAATCAACAAAATCTTTATCAGCATAAACAATTTCCTGCATCTCCTGTTTGAGTTTATCATTCATTATTCTTGTCGTAGACATGAAAGTTTTAATACCGTGATAGCCGTTTGAATGAATTGGCATAAATGTATATTCTCCGCGATATAAATTGTTTTTATCATACATGTTGAAAAGCCTTAGAGAATAACGACTATTTTTATCTCTTTCAAATCGTAAAACATTATCTCTGACAAATTGTTTAACAGGATTGATTTTCAAGATATGTACCCTCCGCAAACTATTATAGCGTAAAATTCGTCAAATAAAACATATAAAGATTTGTATGATAAAATAAATTTAAGAAGGATAAATTTATCATGCAAAGAAAAGATTTTATAAATGTAAAACGAATTGTAATCAAGCTCGGGACAAACGTTTTGAGGAATGAGGAAGGTGAAGTTGCGCTTTCAAGAATATATTCATTTATTGAAGATATTTCAAAATTGGTAAAAAGCGGCAAAGAAGTTATTGTAGTAACTTCGGGCGCAGTAGGATTAGGTAAAAAGAAATTAAATCTGGATTCGACAGAAGGGGACGGAGTTAAACAGGCATGTGCCGCTGTCGGTCAAAGCCGTTTAATGTCATTTTATGAAAACGGTTTTGGAGTATTTGATATTCCGATAGCACAAATTCTGTTGACGGAAGATGACTTTTCTCTTCGCCACAGATATTTAAGTTTAAGAACTACTCTAAATAAAATTCTTGAATTTGGTGTTGTTCCGATTATTAACCAAAATGACACAGTTTCAACTATAGAGCTAGCTGATATTTTAGCGGGTATAAAAGTTTCTTTTTCCGATAATGACAAACTTTCCGCTCTTGTTTCAAGCGAACTTGATGCCGACTTGTTAATATTATTGTCTGATATAGACGGACTTTACACAGCTAATCCTAAAGAAAACCCTGATGCTGAATTTATAAGAGAAGTAAACGGGGTTACAGACGAAATCCTCGCCCTCGGAACAGATGCTTCGGAAGGCGGTAGAGGCGGTATGAAAACAAAGCTGGAAGCGGCAAAACTTGTCACCCGTTTTGGCGGAAAAGTGCTTATTGCAAACGGAAAAGTGCCGTATATTTTGAATAAAATTTTCTCAGGAGAAGAAGTCGGAACAATGTTTATCCCGACAGAAGAAAATTTATCGGGCAAAAAACGCTGGATAGGCTATGCTACAAATGTAATCGGGAAAATAATAGTAAACGAGGGGGCTAAAAAAGCCATTCTTGAAAACGAAAAAAGTCTTTTGCCGATAGGCGTTTTAGATGTTGTCAACGACTTTAAGCAAGGAGAAGTAGTTTCAATCTGCGATGAAAGCGGCTCGGAATTCGCTCGAGGAATGGTTAATTACGATTCTGAGGAATGTCGTAAAATCGCTGGAGCACATTCCGATAATATGATTGAGATTTTGGGTTATAAAAATTACGATGCGGTTATTACCCGTGATAATATTACCGGTTTAATTTAACGCCGTTACTCTTTTCGCCTCATTTATAACCCAGCCGTCAGAGCGAAAGTGTGCATAATTATTTTTCCCGATATGTTTATTGGCAATTCCTCCGTGCAGAAGCCAATTGTCAAAAATTTTCAGCGCCGTGGTTAAAATACAGGCTCCGTACTTGTTCAGCAGTGTGTCATACTGTTCATCTGTAAGCATAACAAGACTGATATCAGGCAGGGTAATGTACGAATTTGAGTCTTGCTTTGGTCGACCGCCTTTTTGACCGTTATTTTTGCAATGAAATTTTTTCCCTTTAAATGTCATAACAACCTCGCTCTATCCCGTATAATTTGACAAATGTAAACTACTATGTTAATATATCAAAGTAAATTTAACGTATGTGTAAATTATTGTAAGACAATATCTTACAAATGTCAAGTGTATAATATGAAATTAGACGAATTAATAAAAATAATCTCCAAAAAAACAGATAATTATATAAATCAGACTTCGCTGGCTGATGCATTGGGAATTACACGACAAACGGTAAGCAATCGTATTAAAAATGAAAGTCAGGTTACAGTCAGTGAACTCGAGAGGATAGAAGAATATTTCAATATAAAAATTATGAAAGGTGAATACGGCGATGATGCCAATGTAGTTTATATTGACTATTACAAAGATGTTTTTGCAAGCTGCGGCACGGGAAAGGTTCTATTTTCGGATGAAAAAGTAAAACTGCCTGTACCGACGGCGTTTATAGACGGATTTTCCGCACAAAAAACTTATTCTATCATAAATGCTTCAGGTAACAGTATGACACCTACCATTGATAACGGCGATAAACTGATAATCGAGCATTGGGACGGCTCACAGATACAGGATAACAAAATTTATGTATTTTGTTTTAATAATGAATTTTTTATAAAACGTTTATCAAAAAATTTAGATGAAATTATTATAAAATCGGATAATCCGGAATACAGAATCAGAACTATAAGCGGAAATACAATAAACGAATTAATTCTTATAGGTAAGGTTATAGGTACTTTAAAATATCTGTAAACCCTTATGATAAAAGAAAAGTTGCCATAAATTTAAAATGGCAACATTAAATAAACACGAGGATATTATTAAGAGAGAGAGAGTATAAAAAATCTTTTTTATTTATCAAATCGTGTTAAAGTTTGATAAATTTTTTAATGCACAAAATAGTTACTTATCTATAAACCGCCTTACTTATTTCGTCTTACATATATATAAAGTCTTACTATTTATAGAAATTGCCATTTTGTAAACAAATGTTAAAAGCAGGAATTTTCGAAAAAATTAAGTATTCCAGTTTATGGCTTTTTTACCCAAAATTTTGTTGCATTTAATAAAATGATCAGAGGTCATAAACCCTCTGTGGGCAGATAAAGGTGACGGGTGAGTGGAATCCAAAACCGTGATAGTATCAATATTTTCAAAGGTTTTACCGGCTTTTTGAGCATAAGAACCCCACCTCATAACTATAAGATTGCCTCGTTTTTTTAATATATCAAAAATATTCTTTATAACAGGTGACCACAATAGTGTATGTTTTTTTAATAATTTTGAATCTTTTCCTTCAAATGTCAGAGCTGTATTTAAAAGCAAAACGCCTTGTTTTTCCCAATTGATTAACAAGTTTGATTTATGAACAGAGTTTGGAAAATCTTTTTCAAGCTTCTTAAAAATATTTTTAAGAGAAGCCGGAGTATTGGCTGAAAGGCTTGAAAAGGCGAGTCCGTGCGCATGTTCGGCGCTCGGATAAGGATCTTGCCCGATTATTAAAACTTTAACATTATCGAGCGGGCAGAGTTTTAAGGCATTTAAAATATCTTCCTGCTTCGGAAGAATTTCAACCGAATCACGAGTTTTTTCAATCTCTTGCATAATCGAGCGGATTAAATCCATATCTAATCCTGCATCAATCCAACTTTTATCTATCCCAAAAGTCTCTGTCATAATTAATTATTTTACACAAAAAATTTCAAAATATAAGCTTTCATGAGTTTGCGGAAAAATTAAAATTTTTCTTGACCGGCTCGCACTACTGTCCATGATAATTTAAATGTCATGCTGAACTTGTTTCAGCATCTTACCAATATGGCATATTTACTACATTCCGGTAA
>CADCOS010000015.1 GCA_902803165.1 uncultured bacterium
TCTTTTTGAGTAACTTTTGATTTTTTAGAAATTTCTGATACTAATTCTTCTTTGTTCATGATAAAACTCCTTTCTCATTTCTACAAACACTATTATACAAATAAAAATCAATAATGCAAGCTTTTTTTTTCTTGAAAGTATGACTGACTTTGGCATGCAGGCACAGTAATATTGGATTTTTGTGAGTCTGACAATAAGGTAAAACACTTTTCAATAAAGCGTTTGAATCATTCTTCAACGTTTAATATTGTTCCCGAACTATTGCTGTTAAATTCATACGCCTGCTGTATTTTTTCAACTTTTTGCGTATGCTTTAATTCGCTTTCAACGTCATTTTTCCGTTGCTGCATAAGTTCAATATTGCGTTTTTCAAGTTCACGCAGTTCATTTGTAACAGTTTCTACTGATTTTTCTTCTTCAGGGGTAAGTTCAAGGTACTTGCGCATACATTTGCAGTTAAGAAAAAGCGGCTCTCTTGCTTTAAGCATGGTAATTGCTCCGTCGTAATCTTCCTTTTGAATCATATCAAAAATATCATTAGCACCATTTTTGAGCTGTTGATACTGAAGCATTAATTGTTCAAATTGCTGGTTACTGCGCATTTTCCCCGCTTCCGTCCGTTCCTGACATTTGTTGTTGTTGGTTTAATGCTTGTTCTTTCATAACTTCGTCGATTGTTGATATGCCGCTTTCAATTTCAATAGCTTTTTGAAAACCCCAGCGTATATTTGTTAAATCAACAAGTACTTCATCTATTAAACCAATGTTTCTTGAAACATTCGCTTTTATCAATTTCATTGCCATTTTATTATACAGTCTGAATAATGATTTTGAAACATCGTTTCCGTTTTCCAAATCAATTGTACGCATTAATTCACGTATAATTTTTCTTGCGGATTCCAAGTTTGTTGAACGTTCAAGAAGATTTTTTTCTTCAATAGCCGTTTTCGCTTTTTGTAAAAATTGTATAGCGCCGTCAAACAGCATTATCATGAGTTTTTCAGGCGTAGCTGTTGTTATATTGCTTGTCTGATATTGTTTTATATATTTATTGTACGGATTAATCGGCATTTACACCTTCTTATTTACAAATATACCTGATGCCATGTTAAGCTTTTTTACTAATGCTTGCAGTTCATTACCCGAGATTGTTTCAACTAATCTTTCGGATGAGCTGTCATATAATTCTATTATATCATCTTTTGCATTAAGTTTAACATAAAATTCTTTGTTTGGATTGTCAAGTTCTTCTATGTCAAATTCTTCTTCATCTTCTTCATCTTCACTTTCGTTTTTTTCTTCGACAAGTCCGTCTTCAAAAACCTCTTCTTCTTTGTTTTCATCTTCTTTGCCGGAATTTTTACGTTTTTCGCTTTCTTCTTCTTCGTCTTTTTCTTTAACAGCACGATTAGTGGCAAGGTTCTGAACCTGTCTTGAATTGTTTGTAGGATCCGATTGTACAACCTGTTCCGTTCTGTTTGTATAATCTGCTGAGGTTGATTCTTTTACGGCTCCCGTATTCGCCATTGATAAACCATCCATGCCCATGCGCAAAAGATTCCTATAAATGTATTACTATTATATTACATATTATGATATAATTAAACCGCAGACATCATATAAAAGAAGGGTATATTTATGAGCAAAAGTTTATATATAGGCTTTATGGAAAAACTTCTGGCTTTCCCGTTATGGATTAAACAAACAATTTTTTTAGATTTGTCAAAAGATTTGAATAACTATTTAAGTAACGAGTTTTTAGACGTTGAAGAAGGCGATTTGTTCCATATTTATAAGCCTGAACTCTCCGAACAAGGGCAAAATGAACTTTTGACCAAAGAATCAAATTATGATGAAAGTATTTATGCTTTCCTGAATTGCTGCTCTAAAGGCATGACGTTAATAGAAATTGCTATAGAAAATAATTTTACAATGGAAGAAGTTTCGAAAGCGTTTACATTTTGCAAAACTTCAGGATATTTTTCAAAAGATGTTCCTAAGCTTGTTGCTGCAATAGCCGGTTTCATTGCAGGTAAGTACAGAACGGGTGAATATTTTATTCGTGCCGGTAAAATGACAATAGAACAACTTGATGAAGTGCTTAACAAACAACAAGAAATGAATGCCGAAGGTAAGCATGTCTTTATTGCGGAATTAATGGTTCAACTTGGCTTTGTAAGAGAGTTGGATGTTAAAAGTATTATTTTTATGAAAGAAGAAGCCGGAAAAAGATTTTCCCTTAATGCGGAGGAAATTCCTTCTATTACTATGGAACGCGAAAATTATGATATTCGTGTCGAAAATGAAAGACTGAAAGAAGAAAACGAAATCCTTAAACAAAAAATGGATGCTGTTTTGACATTTATCAAGGAGCATAAAGAGGGTTAATAGGTGATTAGGTGATCAGGCTAATGGAAAATTGAAAGTGGAAAATGGAAAATTTCGTCATTCTGAGGGAGTGAAACGACCGAAGAATCCAGTGAATAATCGTGAATAGGTGAATAGGTGAATAGGTGATATTCCGTCATTGCGAGGGCAAAAGCCCGAAGCAATCCAGTTAATTAAATGGAAAGTTGAAAACGGAAAGTGGGAAATTAGGTGATTAAGCGTTTTAAGGTTAATTATATTCGTGACGGGCTTGTCGAAGAATCCCATGACGGTTATATAAGTTTTGGTGATGACAATAATATGCAGCCTTATTATCTTCGTTCATGTGCCAAACCGCTTCAA
>CADCOS010000016.1 GCA_902803165.1 uncultured bacterium
AAACCTTTTTTATCATCATCAGAAAGTGTTCCTTTTTTTGATTTCATTTCTGCTGCATCTATTGCAGTCCCTGATATTGTTGCAACAGCGACGCCTGCTGCTGTTACCAAAATTGAGCCTGAACCTGCTGTTAAAATTAAAGCACCTGCCATAGTTCCGAATTTGATAATTTCAACTCCGGTTTCCTGACTTTTTTCAAATTCTCCGGCAAGGTTTATTGGATTATGATTCCCAAACGCATTCTTGTGAGATTCCTCAAGTCCTTTAGTAACGTCATCAAGAGTTTTGCCATGCAAAATATTTTCATTAAAATTGTGCTTTAACTTGGCTTCAATAGATTTTGCAAGATTAATAAGCAAATTTTGTTCCGAATACAATCCGCTAAAAACGAGTTCTCCGTTTTCAAATTTTATATTGTCATATCCGAGTTCAGCTATAAAATTGTTAATTTTACCTTGATTATTTCCGTATATTTCTTGTAATGATTCTACAATAGCTAATTTTAAACCTGCAGTTTGACGTTTAAAAAATTCCTCTTCGTTACCGATTGGTGTATCCGGCATACCGTTTCTTTGAATATCATCAAGGACTATGTAAGCTGATTTTAATTTTTCGCATACTCCGTTAATCTTGTTAAAAGTATACATTATAATTTGAGTTTCTTTTTCTTTTTGACGATACTCGTTTATTTTTTCGGGATCAAATGGTACTCCGAGTTCGTGTAAATATATTTCTTCAAATGTAAGAATTTCTTCTTCTTTGTATCTATCCAAAAGATATTGTACGCTCGCTTGATTGGGGATTTTTACTGTTATTTTGTCAGTATTTTTATTAATATTCTTTATTGAATAGTTCTGTACTATAGATTTTCTTACGGACGAATATTCTTCATCATCCGCATTGACAAGTTTATTTATATACATCTGCATTTCGTAAGGGGTAATATTTTCTAATATCGCTTTAAATTCTTTATCGCTAATACCTTCCTCTCCGCCGATAAGGAATTTAAATAATTCCGCTTTTTTCTGCATATATTCTTTTGCAGGAACTCCTTACCCATTCAGTGAGGCTTTTAACATTTCTGCAGTAACTTGCTTTTCCATTAGTTGGCGATATACTTTACTACCTGCATATTTAGTATTAAATAATTCTTTGAATCCGTTGGCAACGGTTGAAGCAGGTCCTTTCTTAGCGGTTTCAAAAACTTCGAGCGCCGAATTTATTTCGTTTTGCATATCTATAACTGCATGAGCTTCGTCATTCTCAATTGAATCTAATTCATTTTGCAAAATTTCAAAAGATTCAAGAAGTTTATTTTCTTTAGAATTCAGAATTTTTTTAGCAGCATCAAGAGTTAATCCCATTACGTTGGCAAAAAAGCTTGCTGCTTCCGTTTCATCAAGCTTTCCGTCTTGAATATAAGAATCTATATCAGTATGGAGTTTGGCAAGTTCTTCTCTATCCCAAATACTGTTATTATTTTGGTCATATTTTTTGAAAACTTCATTATCGGAATTGATTTTCAATCCCGCTTTTAACTTACTTATATCAAAATTTTTGCCGTTTAGAAACTCGAAATTCATCTTATAATTCTTTATCTTTTCCCGTAGTATGATTTACGGCATAAAGCGGTAAAATCTTTAAGAATTTAAGGCAATTTGTTACATAACTTAATAATTAGATATAAGTATCAACATTCTGTCCTATTTGGTGTTGAATAAATGTTTGATTGTAATAATAAAATATTCCCAGTGCTGTGGCACAAATAAAGTAGAAATTAATAAGTGTAATTATAAAGGTTAATATTGCATTTTGTGCAAATAAGGCTGATAGTATTGAAATTATAAAATAAATACAAGAAATTAATAAAAAAATACCTATATTTTTTATAATTTTTTTGCTGAACAATCTTTTCAGTGATTTAAAAAATGCAATAAATGGATTCTTACTTTCAAAAAACATTGCCGGCATGTAAAACATTACTAAAAACCAATTTATATAAGTAGTTCCTAAAAATAATATATTCCACATGCTGATTTTAACCAGCTGTTCCGAAGAAAGTCCTGATAAAAATTGTTTTAGCGATTCGGTATCTTTTAGTGCGTTTGAAAATGCATCAGCTGATATTTGAGGATTTCCTATTGTGTGCATTCCAATTACAGTCGTAATAGTCAGCAATATAAGACTGATTATTATTGATATCAAAATTGCTCCCGTACATGGCAAAAAGTATTCTCCGACTCCGGGGGTAAAACTTTTTATCAGCGAATTAGGTTCATCATCATCGTCTGATTTTTCAACGGCAATTTTTAACATATTAAACCATCCTGCCAAAAAAGCTGCTGTCATTAAAAACAATAACACAAAAGAAATTAATAAATTTATAATTTTCCCGCCGTTTACGCATATTGAAAGATATACACTGGTAATCAGCGTGAATAATATTAATGGTGTTGCTGTTACTATATATTTATTTGTAAGGTTAATAATTTTTTTCATAACGATTTATATTTTATCCTATTTATTTTTGTAATGTCTATTAGTCATCAAGTCCGATTATTGTATCTGCAATTTCTCTGAACGCACCTTCTCCGGAACGATTATCCGTAATTTGTATATGAGGAATTGAAAGTATTTTTTTTACGGCAGTCGGAACCGTTATTGCATATTTGGTACGCATTAATGAATCATAGTCATTGACGTCATCTCCAACATAAACAAATTCTTCATTCGACAAATTATATTTTTTTATAATTTCTTCCAGTATGTATATTTTCTTTCGTATTCCCTGATGAACTTCTTCAATTTGGAATTTTTCTTTCAAAATTTCTATTGCAGAATTTTTTTCTCCGGAAATTATACCAATCATATAACCGTTTTTTTTAAGAACAGAAAAAGCCATAACATCTTTGAAATTAAGTTTTCGGCTCATTTCGCCGTTTTGTGAAATATAAACGCAATTATCAGTGACTATTCCGTCAAAATCAGTTATAACCATTTTAATAGTTCGGGGTAATTTTATCATTTCACTCTCCGTAACTTGTCTATAATAGGCAATTCTCTCGGATATACAACTTTAATCCCGTCACCAAGTAAATCAGGGACTTGTCTTATATCTCTAACCATGTGATATAATCCGGCTGTTTCTAAACTTGCAGCTTGATCTGAACCCCAATTCGTTCTATCAACTGTAATATGGCGTTCAACAGAATTCGCACCAAGAGCAACTGCGAGAACAGAAGGGGTTACACCTCTTTCATGTCCCGAATAACCTATCGGGCAATTAAATTCTTTTTTTAATGTCTCAATAACTCTAAGATTCATTTCTTCTGTATTAGAAGGGTATGTCGATGTACAGTGATAAATAATTAAATTTTCTTCTCCTAAAACATCAACGGCATGTCTTATCTGTTCCATTGTACTCATTCCTGTTGAGAGAAGAATAGGTTTCCCTTTTGAACGTGTGTGTTTTAAAAGGTTATCATCTGTTAGAGAGGCTGACGCTATTTTATAACAAGGAATATTAAATTTTTCCATAAAATCAACAGAGTTTTCATCCCAGCAGGATGCAAACCAAAGAATGTTTTTAGATTTGCAATATTCATCAATCTCTTTATATTCTTTGACTCCGAATTCAAGCCCTCTCTTTAGATCGCCGTTAGTATTCCCAAAAACGCTTTTTCTTTCTTTTGCAAGTTCCTCTTTAGTGTATACTATATCGACAGTTCGTTTTTGAAATTTAACCGCATCGCAGCCGGTTGTTACGGCAATATCTATCATTTTTTTTGCTAATGCAACAGAACCGTTATGGTTTATTCCAATTTCTGCCACAACAAAGCAAGGATACCCATCTCCCACAAATTTATCAGCAATTTTTACACAGTCGGACATATAAACTCTCTTTTATTATAAATATTTTTTGTATAATGCAAATTCATCAGGATCAACAATATGTTCCGCAACAGGGTTTACTTCCGGCTCTTCCTGAAGAGGCGGTTCCGGCTGCGTAAACAAAGAATCTATTATACCTTCTGGATTTTCATTATGTGCATCCTCTTCGGAATAATTTTCCACATCTTCTTTTGATTTTGATTTCTCAATATCTTTATGTATTTTTGTTGCCAATTTTGAAAAACTTATTGTAGGAATTTCAATTTTCGGTATTTCAATTTTAGGTATTTTAATTGTAGGTATTTCTATTGAAGAAAATTCTTCATCGGTTTCCCCATGCTCAACAGAACCCAAATCTTTTATTAATTGAATGGCACCCGACGATGCTCCGATTAACATTCTTTTCCCGTCAAGTTCAACGACATGAAGTGTTTTGTTGTTTCCGAGCGCAGTAGTTGAAACAACGGAAACTTGTGATTTTGACAATGAGCCTTGCTGTCTTTTTAAAGTGTTTAACCCGACTTTATTAAGTTTTGTGTATATAATACCCGTAAGATATATAAGCACAATTACTATAAGAAGAGAAAATACAACCGATATAAGGCTTGGTTCGTGACCTATTGAGCCTCCTGCAAGTGTAGAAGCATCAGCTCCTCCCGAAACAGTAGAGGCTTCGGCTGATTGAGCATAAGCTGCAAGCGGATCAGGTAAATCAGGTAAGATTTCAAATTTTTCCGTAGCAAAACAGCAGCAGGCATTTAGCCAGCAATATATACCTAAAACATACTCCAAAATCTTCTTCATTTATTAATATCCTGATTTTCTGTTATAATTATATCATAAAATTTTTAAAAAGGTCTAATTGAGCATGCTAAAGTTTATTGAATCGGTTTTAAGAGAGTATATATGGATTTGGGCGTTTGTATTGAATCTTTTGATTTTGGTATGCGTATTCAGTATGTATATTTTTGTAAAGTATGAAAAAAAGAAATGGAATCAGTTTAACGATTATTTGGGAGATGTCACCAAAACAGTTAATTCTGTCAGGTATGGAGATTTATCAAAAAAAATTAAACAATTTGATATTCCAGATTCAGAGCATTTGACCGAAAGTATAAACAGAATGATTGAAACGCTTCATGACAGGGAAGCAATGGTTGATGAATACCAAAATGAGCTTTTAAAGCAGAACCATATTTTGGAAGCGGCAATAAACTCCTTATCAGACGGTTTGGTTATTACTGACTATGAGGGGAAAATTCTTCGTGCTACAGATATGATTGCAAAATGGTTTAATATTGACGGTAAAAATCTTATAGGACGTCATTTGAGAGAGTATTTGGATGTTCCTAATAAACGTCCGATAGCGGCTTGGAAAGATAACGAAGTAATTCTTTTGAATGATAAAGCATCAAATTTTACGGCAAGTACGGTGAATTTAAATTTAGAAGACAAAAAACCGCGTTACATTGTAATTTTAAAAAATATAACAGATCAAAAAGAGCTTGAATCATTGAAAGACGATTTTGTCGCAACATTAACACATGATTTGAAGGTTCCGATTATTGCCGAAACTAACATGCTGGAGCTTTTTTTGAACGAAAATTTCGGTGCTATAAGTGAAAAGCAAAAACTGGCTCTTCAAAATATGCAGGCATCAAACAAAGATCTTTTGGAATTGGTTCAAACGGTTCTTGAGACATATAAAATAGGGAAAATAACATTATACAAAGAGAGTATAATGTTAAACGGATTTTTAAAAGAAATTTCTGACGAAATGGAACCTATTGCGGCAAAGACAGGAAATACAATTAATTTGATACAGGAACGTGATATACGTATTTTTGCAGATAAATTACAGATGAAAAGGGTAGTAAAAAATCTTATACAAAATGCGTTGTCTTACGGCAAACCAAAGACACCTATTGAAATAACAACAGGTGAAATTCCAAAATTCATTATTGTAAAGGTAAAGGATCATGGTGCAGGAATTTCAAAGTCAGATTTAGATAAAATTTTTAATAAATATTATTCAGCCGCTAAAAAATTTCGAAAGATAGGTACAGGATTGGGTTTGTATTTAGCTTTTCAAATAGTGAAAGCTCATGGCGGAGAATTAACTGTAGACAGTGTTGAAGGAGAGTATACGGAATTTTGTATTAAAATTCCTGTGTAATTATGAGTAAAGTACTGTATGACACAAAGTTTTTGCAATTAAAAGAAACCGTATCCCAAAGCGGCAAACCTTGGTATTATGCGCACAGACCAAATGCCGAGGATGTAGTTGTTATACTTCCCGTAACTTCTGATGAGGTATTGTTTCTTATAGAAAAACGACCGCCGCTTTTTGCGGAAGGGAAGGGGGAGTTTTCGGTGAGTCTGCCTGCGGGATTGGTAGGTGATGTTAGAAAAGGCGAGACTGTTGAAGAGGCAATTAAAGCTGAACTGAAAGAAGAAGCCGGTTTAGCGGCTGACAGAATAAAGATAAATGTTAATAAGGTATCAGGTTCATCGGGCTGTATTTCCGAAACCTGTGTGATAGCAACAGCATACATAGAGGATAAAAAAGAGATCTCAAAACCGATAGATGATGGCGGAATAATAGTTGACAGAATTTGGGTAAAAAAGTCTGAAGTTAAACAATGGCTTAATGACAAAAATAAAGAAGGATTTGTAATATCTGCGCATACATTAGCAGCGCTTTTATATTTGTATTGGGAGGATGAAAAATGATTACAAAAGGTATAAGAGGGGCGATTACAGTAGATGAAAATTCTGCGGAAGCCATAGGTAGTGCGGTCATAAAACTTTTAAAAGAAATGGTAAAACGAAATAATATAGAGGTTGAGCTGATTTCACATGTTATATTTTCAGTTACACAGGATTTGGATGCGGATTTTCCGGCCAAATATGCAAGAATTAATTTAAAATGGAAAGATGTTCCAATGATGTGTTTTAATGAAATAGATGTAAAAGGTTCGTTAAGAAAGTGTTTAAGAGTGTTAATTGTTATAAATTGCAGTGAAAATTTTATTCCTGAATTTGTGTATTTAGACGGTGCAAAGGATTTAAGAAAATGAAAAAGATACTCATAGTTGATGATATAAAAGGTTGGAGGGATTATCATTCAGCGGTTATGAGGCAATTGTTTGATTCTCCGAAAATAGTAACAGCTGAGTCTGCAAGAGAAGGCTATGAAAAAATTATGGAAAATAATATTAATCCGTTTGATATAGTAATTACGGATTTACAAATGGAAAATGATTTTGAGCCAAAGCTTGCGGGAGAATGGTTTGTTGAGCAAATTAAAACTTTTAAAAATTACTACAAAACTAAAATAGTAATAGTTTCCGCATCTTATAATATTAATATGATAGCCGAGGCGAACAATGTAGATTTCATAAGAAAAGCAACAGCTAAGAATTATCCCGATTCTTATGATTTTTTGAAAGATTAAAGAAAATTTTTAAAAATGCTTTATTTATATTTCAATATGTGGAATAATGGAAATAATATTTGGTAGAGGTTAAAATTAATGTACGAATTTCCCTTTGAGCTGGATGATTTTCAAAAAGAAGCTTGCAATTATATATCCGAAGGTAAAAGTGTAGTGGTTTGTGCCCCGACAGGTGCAGGCAAAACCGTGATAGCGCAGCATGCTATTCATTGTGCGCTTGAAAAAGGTCAAAGGGTTTTTTACACGACGCCGCTAAAGGCTCTTTCAAATCAAAAATTCAGTGATTTTTCGGAGAAATACGGGGCTGATAAGGTTGGTTTATTGACCGGTGATACATCGTTCAACAGAGGTGCTCAGATTGTAGTTATGACAACGGAAGTGTTCAGAAATATGTTGTACGGTACAAATTTCGGCTCTGTTACGGATAATCTTAAAGATGTGAAATATGTAATTTTAGACGAAGTTCACTATATGAATGATGAACAGCGAGGGACTGTTTGGGAAGAAAGTATAATTTATTGCCCTACAAATGTTCAAATTATTGCGCTTTCCGCAACTGTAGCAAATGCCGATAAATTGACGGAATGGATTAATACGGTTCACTCAAAAACAGAACTTGTAAATACGGATTTTCGCCCTGTGCCGCTCAGGTTCTTTTATTTTGATTCTTCTCAGCCGAATAATCTTTTGCCGCTATTGACGCCAAGCGGACAGTTGAATAAAAAAATTAAACCCGAGAAAAAAGAGTTTAAGAGAGGAAAACCTGTTCAAAAACGCGGAGTTGTAAAGGATGTCGTCAGAAATTTGCATGAAAGGGATATGCTTCCTGCAATATATTTCACATTTTCCCGTAAAAAATGTGATGAACAAATGGAAAAATGCGCCGAATTGTGTTTGGTAACCCCAAAAGAACAAGCGCAAATCAAAGAAATAGTTGATGAATATATAGCAGAAAATCCTTATTTGTATAAAAACAAGCATATAGAATATTTAATGCAAGGTGTTGCATCTCATCATGCGGGACTGCTTCCGGGGTGGAAAGTGCTGGTAGAAAAACTTTTCCAAAAAGGGTTAATAAAAGTAGTGTTTGCAACGGAAACTTTGGCTGCAGGTATTAATATGCCTGCTCGTTCGACAGTTATAAGTTCTATAAGCAAAAGAACGGATTCGGGGCACAGAATCTTGACTCCGAGTGAATTTTTGCAGATGTCCGGACGGGCGGGAAGACGCGGAATGGATGAAATCGGTTACGTTACAATAATAGGTACTGCTTTTCAATCTCCTGAGGAAGTGGCAGAGCTTGTTTTAAGTGATGCAAACCCTTTGGAAAGCAAATTTTCTCCAAGTTATTCTATGGTATTAAATCTTTTGCAAAGGTTTTCTTTAGAAGAAGCGAAAGAGCTTGTATTGAAAAGTTTTGGATATTTTTCATCAAATTCAAGAATAGAACCTCTTTTAGCTCTTAAAAACTTTAATCAGGAAAAAATTGACGAATGCAATTCATTCAATTGCTGGTGCAAAAGGACTAATGAAGATTTATTGGAATACAATAAAATAAGAGATTTGTACGTTCAAAACAGAAAAACCTTTAAGGTGATTCAAAAGCAGGAAAAGAAGAAAAATCGCCCGCTTTCTTCAGAAGCTGTTGAATTTGGAGAAAAAACGAAGGATTTGCTTAATAAAATGCATTCATACCAGTGTGATACTTGTAAATTGTTTAAAAAGCACATGAAAACAATTGATGTATTGATGCGTTATAATTCAAAACAAAAACAGCTTGATAAAGAGATTGAAAAACAAAAAGATATTTTTTGGAACAAGTTTTTATCGCACAGGGCTGTTTTAATGGATTACGGTTATATAAAAGACGATTATCCGACAAAAGAAGGGATTACAATTTCTCAGTTGAGAAGCGAAAACGAACTTTTCTTGGCAAGAATTATATTTTCAGGCTTGTTGGATAATTTAACTCCTGCAGAGCTTGCAAGTGTAATTTGCGCTATTACAACAGAAGATTTAAGGGCGGATTTTTATTCTCAAATTCCGTTTACGACAACCGTAAGAAAAACTTTGAATAAAATTAAGGATATAAGAAGGGATTTGGATAAAAAACAAAAAGACCATGATGTCGAAGATCCGATGTATATAAACGGATTTTATTCTCCTCTTATAGAAATGTGGGTAAATGATGCCGAATGGGATGATATCATTGATCAAATAGATATGGGCGAAGGTGATATTGTCAGAAGCTTTAAACGTGTTGTCGATGTTTTAAGACAATTTTGTACAATTGAAAATGTTCCGGAATCTCTTGTATTTACGGCGAGAGAAGCAATCGATAAAATTCAAAGAAGCCCGATTGATATAGATTAAAAATTTTAAAGCTTTGAAAAAATTATTAAGAAATGTAAATACAAATTTTAAGTGTTGACAATAATGTCGAAACCCCTGTAAAATCTGCTATATGATATGATATGATATGATATGATATGATATGATATGATATGATATGAGCTGTGTCCGCGTTTGGCAATTTTTATTTTTTCTAAGACTTATTATTAGTGTAAGTAATTAATAAGGAAAAGGAGATAAAAATGTCTGTTTGTATTGGCGGAATGGATCAATGGGTAAAATCAACTTTGGTTTATGGACTTCCTGTTTTAGAGAGTGATTCATGTATGAAAAAATTATCGACAAGATGGGCAAATTTGTTTAGGTACCAAGATACTGAAAATTTACATGGTTCTGAAAAACTTTGTGCCCAATTTTCTAATGTTCATGCAATGATGTTTAATCCTCTTGTTGCTTTAGAGATGATAAAAAAGAATTATGGATTAGCAAAAGTTCCTGAAGGTCACAGGGTAAGTTCAGTAGAAGAAATTAAGGATTTTTACAGACATGGCGGTAAAGGATTGCGTTTTGATTAGAATATTCTAAATATGCAAATTTTATAACAATATAATTGAAAGAGGACAATTTCATGACATTAGTAGCAAAATATATAGGACAAAAAAGTGACAATACTTATTGGGTAAATGTAAAAACGGCAAAGCCTACAGGTAATCTTGGCGATGCGGGGGTTATTAGACGTTTTGATACAGAGCAGCAAGCAAAAGAATATGCAAAATTGGTTAATGAAACAGGTGTTGATACTTTTGTAAAATGCCAAGATTCTGAGAAGCCGGAAAATGCTGTAAGACATGAAGGTGATTCATTTGTTTCATCAACTAAAAATGTTGAATAATTGTAATTG
>CADCOS010000017.1 GCA_902803165.1 uncultured bacterium
ATCACTATCCACCCAATTTTCCACTTTCCATTTTCAATTTTCCATTTAATTGACTGGATTCTTCGTCACTTTGTTCCTCAGAATGACAAAATACCACATGGTCACTTGGTCACCATAATTCACTGTCTTTTAACATCTTCTTTTTTGTGCATGATATTATAAGTTTATGGAAGAGAAAGAATCAAAAAAAGTAATAGCTCTAATGTCAGGAACTTCTTGCGATTCAATAGATGCAGGGCTTTGCGAAGTCATGCCGGATATGTCGGTTAAATTAATTCAGGGCATAAATCATCCGTATCCCGAACATATAAGAGCTAAAATATTCAGTGCGTTTAGAGATGATATAAGCCTTAAAGAACTATGTCAGCTAAATTTTGCCGTAGGAAAATGTTTCGCCGATGCCGCAAATATTCTGATAGGCGAATTCGGAAAGCCCGATTTTATATCCTCTCACGGACAAACTGTATATCACTATCCGTTTGACGAAAAATTAGATAATATTTCTCTGAAAAGCACTTTACAAATAGGAGAAAGTTCTGTCATAGCCAAAGAAACCGGATGTATGGTTATTTCAAACTTCAGAGAAAAAGATATAGCATACGGCGGGCAAGGAGCTCCGTTGGTATGTTTTGCCGATGAAAAGTGGTTTAGGGGTAAATATAAGAATCAAAATTCTTATCCCGATGAATCGAATAATAATTTTATAAACTTTGCCATACAAAATATAGGCGGAATTTCAAATGTTACGGTTGTATCAAAAGATTGTGACACATTCGGATTTGATACAGGCTGCGGTAATATAATGATTGACTACTGCGTACAAAAATTTTTCGGACAAAAATATGATAAAGACGGAGAAATTGCCGCTTCGGGCAAAATATGCGAAAGCTGGCTTGATTGTCTTCTTCAGGATGAGTATTATTATATAGAACCTCCAAAAACCACAGGCAGAGAGTATTTTTCACCAAAATATATCGAAAATATATTAAAAACATCTCCGTCTGATCCTAAAGATATTATTGCAACCCTTACCGCATTAACAGCTAAAACTATAGCGCAAGCTTACGACAGATTTATTTATCCTTCGGTAAGCATTGATACTGCGGTTATCGGAGGCGGCGGAGCGTATAATAAAACTTTGATGAAATATTTACGGCAATATTTGCCTAAAAGAATCGAACTAAAAACCCATGAAGATTACGGAATTTCCAATAATTTCAAAGAAGTTATGGCATTTGCACTTCTTGGCTACTGCACTTTTTACGGAATTTCAAATAATCTTCCGTGCTGTACCGGAGCGGATAAAAGAACCGTTTTAGGAAAAATTACAACCGCTTAATTCAATTTTGGTTTACCTGAATAATCCGCAAAATTTCTGTAGTCATCAAGCTCTTTTATTGTAAGCATACTGGCAACTCTTGACGCTTTTTTCTGTTCTTTTGTAATGTATGCATTAATTAACACGGACGGAAGTGTCGATAATAAAATTATTACTATATACTCCATGACACCTTTAAATTTATCTGCACCATTTGTTAAAAGAGCTTTATTTAATCTTTTAACACCTATCATTGCGCCTATTGTTGTAAACAAAATACTTATAGGATTTTGAATCCCTTGACCTAAAGCTTCTATCGCTTCGGAATATTTTTGAGAATTGCTGTCAACTTTATTAAATGTCTTAAATGTATTGTGCTGTAATCGTTTTGCATCCTTTATTTGATTTTCGGTAAATTCCATTTCTTTCAACGCTATTGCTGTAGCTTTCTCTTTCAAGCCGTCGGATTTTTCCCATTTTTCAAACTCTTTATTGTTTTTCCAAGCCTTCTTTAAAAATACAAATATATTGTCTTTTTTCTTTTGTGTTATTTCAAAATCAGGAATACTATTTATATTATTTTCATCCGCATAAGCAAAATTTGCGGGATTTTGGGATAATTCCTGTTTAATCTTGAATCTGCCGACTCTCGAAGCTTGTTTTTGTATTGATGCACTGAATATTGAAGCACCAATCATTGCCGCAAAACTTAAAACGGCAGGAACTTTTGACCACATATTATTTATTTTCAATTTAGTAACCAATTTATTAAATGCAAGTGTAAACAACGCTCCAAAAGCAAATACTGATGTTGTTAAAGTTGAGGTTGCAAGTTCGACATTTTCCGCATAATCTTGAGAAGCTATATCTATCTTTTCGACAAGATTTGTTAATAGCATTTTATCTTTTTTAGCTTTTTCAATTTCATCTTCAGACAATTTGTCATCAAAATGATTTAAATCTTCGTTCAGCCTTTCTTCAAACTCTTTTTTTTGAGCTTTGTATACCTTTGATGAACTTACCAGCTCTTTTACAGTTGTTATACTTTCGCTTAAACCTTTATGTTTTTTCTCTTTGGGAACTTTTATATCTTTTATTCTTTCTTCCAGTTCAATTTCTTGTTCAGGTGAAAGAACCGCAAATAATTTTGCATCATTTAAATCCTCTCTCATAGCTTCAAATCTGCCTTTTTGAGATGCTTCGACCTCTTTTTTTGCTCCCCATGAGAAAAGAGGGAAACCTGCTAATGATGATGCGATTCCGCCGCCAATCAGCATGGCAACCGTGTACAAAGAGGTATTATTTGTCTTTGGAAAATGTTTCGCTATATAGTTTTGAAACGGTTTCATCCTTGTTGCCAATACGCCCAAAGCTCCGCCTGCAAACATTGTCAGTTCAAAGAGTAAACTTATTATTGATTCGGTTGCAACTTCCGTATTTTCCGCACGCTGCTGCGAAAATTCATCCATCGTATCAATCGCCCTTAAAAGAGCCTTCCCTCTCTGTACATCTTCTTGATCTATTTTGTCAGGGTTTTCTTCCAAATACTTAATTCTTTTAGCATCGGCAAGCTCCCGCTTATACTTCCAATCAGCATATTCGGGTTCAAATTTTTTATACGATTTATAATCACTTATTGCCGGCATTATGTTTATCTTAAAACACCTGAAAATAAAATTTGCGCAAAAAAAAGCGGTTGTTATATAAACAAACCGCTTTTTTATTATTGATAAAATTAACCGATTACAGGTTGAACAAATGTTCTTGCGGCAAGGTCTTTATCCAGCATTAACAAAGCCTTTTTATCATCACCAATCAATCTTAAAGTTGCAAGCAATCCGCCGACATTTGCTTCTTCTTCCACCTGTTCTTTTATATACCAATCAAGAAGATGCAGAGCAGCTCTGTCTTTAACTTCCTCCGCAACATCCGCAAGATGATTAATTCTTGATGTTACATACTGTTCATGTTCAAGAACTTGTTCAAAAATTTCAAGAACTGTATTTCCTTTAACCTCCGGCTTATCAATAGCCTCAAGTTCAATTTTACCGCCTCTTTCATCAAGATAATCAAACATTCCCATGCCATGTGCGTGTTCTTCCTGAACTTGAACGTTAAACCAATTTACAAAACCTTGTAAATTCCATTCCATAAATTTTGTTTTCATAGCCAAATACAAATATTCAGAATATAATTCTTTATTTATTTGGTCATTAAATGCTTTTTCAAGTTTTTCGCTAATCATAATTCACCCCTTTCTTCCGGAATTATAATAGCACAAAAACAAATTATTTATTGAAAAATTGTTTTAAATATTGACCTGTATATGAATCAGGGTTTTTTGAAACCTCTTCAGGCGTTCCGCAAGCCACAACTTGACCACCTGCATCTCCGCCTTCCGGCCCCAAATCAATAATATAATCAGCTATTTTAATCAAATCCAAATTGTGTTCAATAATTAATATCGTATTTCCGTTATCGGCAAGCTGTTGAATTATTTTTATCAGCTTATCCAAATCATACCAATGTAAACCGACAGACGGTTCGTCAAGCAAATACAATGTTTTACCCGTTGCTCGTTTGTTCAATTCCGAAGCAAGCTTAATTCTTTGTGCTTCACCGCCTGATAAGGTCGTAGCACTCTGCCCGAGTTTTATATAATCCAACCCTACATCTACAAGTGTTTTTAATTTATTTGAAATTTGCGGAATATTTTCAAAAAATTCATAAGCATCTTTTACGCTCATTTCTAACACATCAGAAATTGACTTGCCTTTATATTTTACTTCCAAAGTTTCATTATTATACCGTTTTCCTTTACATACATCGCATTTTACATAAACATCAGAAAGAAAATTCATTTCTATTTTTAATACTCCGTCGCCGGCACAAGCTTCACACCTTCCGCCTTTAACGTTAAAACTGAATCTTCCCGGTTTGTACCCTCTCATTTTTGCCTCATTAGTCTTGGCATAAAGTTCTCTGATATGCGTAAATACATCAGTATAAGTTGCAGGATTTGAACGGGGAGTCCTTCCTATCGGGGATTGGTCTATATCTATTATTTTATCAAGATTTTCAAACCCTAAAATCTCATCTACTCCTTGCGGTTTTGGTTTATTTTTTCTCAGCTTATGAATAGCGTATTCGTAAATCAAATCCTGCATTAGAGTCGATTTGCCCGAACCTGAAACCCCTGTTAAAACAACTATTTTCCCTAAAGGTATATCTAAATCTATATTTTTAAGGTTGTTTTTGAAAGCGTTTCTGATTTGAAGAAAATTCCCGTTACCTTCTCTTGGTTTTTTAGGAATCGGGATTGAATATTCTCCGCTTAAATATTTGCCCGTAAGCGACTCCGGAGAATTTATTATATCTTGCACTCCCGGACCTTGTGCTATAACATTCCCGCCGTTAATACCGGCTTTGGGACCAATATCAACTATATAATCCGCATTTCTTATCGTTTCTTCATCGTGTTCTACTACAATTAAAGAATTTCCCATATTGCGCAATTTCAAAAGTGTTTTTATCAATCTGTCGTTGTCTCTTTGATGCAGTCCTATAGACGGTTCATCCAAAACATACAGAACACCAGACAAACCACTTCCTATTTGAGTAGCGAGCCTGATTCTCTGAGCCTCACCGCCCGACAAAGTTCCTGCCATTCTCGCTAAATCAAGATAGCTTAATCCTACATCCATAAGAAATTTTAGCCTTGCTCTTATTTCATCAAGAATTTGTTTCCCTATTTTCATCTGAAAATCGCTGAGCGTAAGATATAAATCAGTAACAAATTCATAGGATTTGTCTATTGGCATTTTACAAAATTCATGAATATTTTTGCCGTTTATTTTTACTGCCAGCGGAAATGGTTTTAACCTTGCTCCGCCGCAGGCTTCGCACGGAGTAGTTACCATATATTTTTCTATCTCGGTTTTCCAATATTCACTTTCTACATTGTAATGCTTCATTAAAAACGGCACTACACCTATAAATTTTTGAAGAACATTCCTATATCTGTGACTGCCAAATTCCCTTATCCTCATTGGGATTCTTTCGTCTGAGCCATATAAAATTATATCTTGATGTTCTTGTGGTAAATCTTCAAACGGTATGTCAAAATCTATTTTGTATGCTTCCTGAACAGCTTTTAAAATATCATCGTAATATGAGGTAGAAGATTTGCTCCAAGGATAAATAGCTCCGTTATTTATTGATAACGTTCTGTCAGGTATAACCAAATCCGGATCAATTTTAAAATCAACCCCTAAACCTCCGCACTTTTCACAAGCTCCGTATGGCGCATTAAATGAAAATATTCGAGGCGACAACTCTTCAAAACTTAAATTGCAATCGGGACACGCAAGCTTTTCACTGTATACTCGCTCTTCATCTCCGATAACGTCAATTACAGTAACTCCGTCAGCTTTTTGCAAAGCAATCTGCACACTGTCAGCGATTCTTGAACGAGCTTCCGGCTTTATCACAACACGGTCAATAACTACAGAAATATTATGTGTTTTTGTTTTTGCCAAAGAAATTTCATCCTCATCAAGGTTGTATATTTCCCCGTCAACTTTAACCCTTACAAAACCTTCTTGTTTTAATTCGCTGAATAATGATTGATATTCTCCTTTTTTACCCTTAACTAACGGTGCAAGGATTTGAATTTTAGCCCCTGACGGCAGTTTTAAGATGCTGTCTACAATTTCATCAATCGTTTGAGGTTTTATAGGCTTTCCGCATTTAGGACAATACGGAGTCCCTACCCGTGCGTACAAAAGTCTTAAATAATCATATATTTCCGTAACTGTACCGACAGTTGAACGAGGATTATTACTTGTCGACTTTTGGTCAATTGAAATCGCAGGAGTCAAACCGTCAATATAATCAACATCCGGTTTGTCCATTTGCCCCAAAAATTGCCTTGCATAAGTCGAAAGACTCTCTATATAACGTCTTTGACCTTCTGCAAAAATTGTGTCAAATGCAAGAGAACTTTTCCCCGAACCTGAAACTCCCGTAAAAACAACAAGCTCGTTCTTTGGAATTTCCAGAGAAATATTATTTAAATTATGCTCCCTTGCCCCTTTTATTGTAATTTTGTCTGTTGCCATAACAAAATTATATCACGATACCTTTTGAAAAAACAAAAATACATTTTTATTCCAAATTTATGGTTAATACAATTGTATTATCCTCTTCTATAGTTTCACTTTCCAAATGCATATTATTTTCATTAATTTTATCTATTATGTGAAGATAGGATGCTTCTTGAACATTTATGGAATATTCCGTCGTGATTTCTGAAATTTCTTTATCTGCAATTTTGAACGAAGAATTTTCACACATCACTTTCACGCTATATGCTGATTCATTGTTTGGTTTATAAAACTCCATTTTAGCACCGTTTACAGAACAAGTAACATTATACGAATCGTCAAATTGAATATTATTTGCTCCGTGCTCTTTTAAAGTCTTTATTAGCGTTTTTACATCAGTAAAAATTGTTTCATAAACTTCTGTCCCGTACTTAGAACTTTCTTCTTTTTTTATTCTGTCACTTTCTTCTTTTAAAAACTTTAATAAAAAAGGTACAGCTTCAACAGTTATTGACACTTATATTCCTCTCTAATATCAGTAGTAATTATATACAATTTTTTGTCATAAATCTACATGACGTTCATCTTTGGTATTTAAATAATTGTAATTTTCTGCGTCCGTATCAATACTTACACCCTTTAAATATCAATTTGACGCTCATTTTTTAGAGTATGAATATTTCTTGCCGCACTGCCTATTTTAACCATTTTTCTCAACTGCGATTCTATTGCAGAAGTAGGTTTCAAATACTGTATAAATTCTTCAATACTTTTAAATCCGCCTACTTCTTCCCTTCTTATAATAATTTTCTTTGCCATTATTATATTAATTCCCGGAAGATTTTTTAACTCATTTTCACTACAATTATTTACATCAATACACTCACGCTCTTCTTTATCATTCTTTTTATTTTCAGAAAAATTTTTAATATTATGTTCATCCTGCAAATAATCTTCTTTTATCTGCGCTTTGCAAGCCTTCATATAAACATTAAATTCATCATAAGTTTTATCCTCATCAAACATCCAACAAATCAAATTCCACAAATCTTCCTGCTCA
>CADCOS010000018.1 GCA_902803165.1 uncultured bacterium
AAAGAAGTAAAAAGGCACCCCAAAAAAGAAGAAAGAAAAGCACGCAATTGTTTACTACGCCCTGCGGGCGTTAATTAATGTTCGGCTACGCCGAATCTCTTACGCTCACTATAGTTGCTACGCAACACGTTCGCGGTACAAATCCGAACGACAACGAATCGAGCCATCAGTTACCGAAGGTAACAATAGGGCTCGTTATAGTGCGGGTTTACCCGCAACAGCCATTTAATCTATGCCCGTAGGGCATTGGAAACAATTGCGTGCTTTCTCTTTCTTTGCACAAGATTTCTTTTTTTAACTTTACTTTCTTGCTTGTAGTTTTATCTACAGGCTTTTCTCATTTACCCCCCTCGCAATTAAAGAGAAAGAAATCTTGAAATTAAATAATTAATGTTGCATAAATTAAACCTAGGTTTTTCCCTGCTTTTATTTTGTAATATATTATTACTGTTAATTGACTTGTATTCTATTTAAGAATAGAATTTAGAAAAAGGAGAGATATTATGTATCAAGTTTATATTGATAAGCCTTCATTTTACGAGCCTGATATGGCAGGGGAATTTAAAGATTTAGAAAAAGCTATAGAGTTTGCCGAAAAAGAAAAATCAGAAGATTCTGAAGTTACATATACAATTGAGGAAACTAACGGTACTGTAAACAGTTACGGTGAGCAAATAAGACACGTTGTAAAGCGTGGTTAATCAACCGATGAAAGAACTTGATTTAATAAATGTTATAGAAACAATGCCTAATACAGAGTTATTAGGTGATGATTGTGCATATCTAAAAGAGTTCGGTATAGTTGTAACTCAAGATAATTTTATAGAAGATGTTCACTTCAAAAGAAAATGGGCAACTCCTTATCAAATCGGTTATAAAGCTTGTGTAGTAAATATAAGCGACATACTGGCTTCCGGAGCAAAGCCCGAATATATAACGGTCGGACTTTCGATACCCGATACCATAGATGAAAAATTTGTTAAAGAGTTTTACAGAGGTATTTCAGACGGTTTGTACGGTGCAAAGATAGCCGGCGGAGATATAACAGGTGCTGATAAAATTTTTGTCTCAATAACAGCTATCGGAAGTGTAAAAGACAGAAAAATATCATCAAGAAAAAATGCAAAAGCAGGATATGCGATTGTTACCTATGGTGAATTCGGTAAGAGTTCCGAAGGATTAAAAGAACTTTTTGACGGTAAGAAAAATACAGAAAATATCGGTATTCATCTGGAACCAAAATTAAATCCACTGTTCTCAGAAGCAATAGCAAAAAATATAGAAGCAGATTATGCTATGGCGGATACCTCGGACGGATTGGCGGACGCTTTATTCAAAATAGCGGCAGCATCAGGCGTAACAATAAAAACTCATTATATTGACGGTATGTTTGGTGCTGAAGATTACAGTCTTGTGGCAGCTGTTCCGAATGAGTTTACAAAATTTATACCAAATTGCTATAAGATTGGCGAAGTATCGGATTACAGCGGGTGCTATTTGGATATAGACGGCAAAAAGTATTCAATGTACGATGAACTCGGACTTTACAATCATTTCGGAGGTTAAATGAAAAAGTTTTCATTAATAATTACAGCAGGAGGAACTTCTTCACGATACGGCAAAGAAAATAAACTGCTTGCGAAAATTGATAATAAAACGGTTATAGAGCATTCTATTGAACCATTTTTGTCATTTAATGAAATAGAAGAGGTTATAGTTCCTGCAAATATGGCAATTACAGAGGAATTAAAAAATATATTAACTGATAATAGGATAAAAATAATTCAAGGCGGGGCAACAAGGCAGAAATCTGTTTATAAAGCCTTAAAAGAGGTAAAAACGGATTATGTAATTATTCATGACGGGGCAAGACCTCTTATTACCAAAGAAATTATAAATAATGTAATAAATAAAGTATTGATTCATAATGCAATTTCTGTGATGACAAAGACAACAGACACTATAAAAGAAGTTGATTCGGCAGGAAAAATTATAAGAACAATAGATAGAAGCAAATTGTATAACACTCAGACACCGCAGGCATTTTTAACGGAATTAATAAAAGATGCTCATGAAAAACTAAAAAGCGGTTCTTATACTGACGATTGTTCCATGTTGGAAGAATTAGGGGTGAATGTATATATTTCAGAGGGTTCGCCGCAAAATATAAAAATTACCTCAAAAAGTGATTTAGATTTTGCAAAACTTTATATATAGATAATAAGGTTAGCAGAAAATAATTATACTTAAAAAAAAAGAATTATTTTATCTAATTATTTTGATTTATTTTATGTAAAAAAATATCTGTTTTAATGTTCAATAGTGAGCGGAAGAAAAAACTTTTATATTGATATCACTATGAAAAAAGTTTTTTCTCTGATTATTATAATATTATCGTTAAATTTAATATTTGTTTCTGATTCTTTGGCGGCAAGTAAAACTCAAAATGCCGAAATTTCAAAAATAGAAAATAATCTTTACGGTTTTGACTATGTAAACGATGAACTAAAAAATCGTGTAGCAAGATTAGAAAAAACAATATACGGACAAGAATCAAAAGGTGATTTGAGTTCAAGAATAAAAAAAATATCTTCTGATATTTTAGCTGAACAAATAGGTCAGGAAATTACACCCAGAGAAGATACTTTTCTGGAAGATGAGCAAACGGCAGACAATACTGTTAATTATCCTGTGGTAGATGAAATTGAAAGACGGTTATTTAATACAACATACCCAAACAGAGATTTCCATACGAGAATTGTTACAATAGAGCGAAAATTGTTTGGGAAAATTTATGATGTAGAAGATTATTCAACCAGAATGGACAGAATCAAAACTGCTGTAATGCCTGAAGCTCTTGTGACAGACAATAACAGATTTAATTATGATGACAATGCAATAAATTCTTCCGATTTGAGCGGATTAAATTCAAATCGTTTTTCAGGATTTATGCCGTACGGTCAGCGTAGATTGACAAGACCATATACAAATTACGGGGATTATTCAAATAATACTTCTTTAAATGATTCTTCTTTGGATGAAGAGCTTGCTAAGTTGGAATATGACACATTCGGAACGGAATTTTCCAATGAAGACACAAAGACACGAATAAAAAGATTAAATAGCGTAAATAAAGCAAAAAAGTCTTCAAGAAAATATGACTCTCAAAAATTTCAGCAGCACATGTCAACAGCTATGGAAATCGGTGCTATGATACTTATGATATTAGCAATGGTACTTTAGTAAACAGCAATAAAAAATCCTCTCTTTTACGAGAGGATTTTTGTTTTAAAGCGTAATGAAATTATTTTTTAAATAAATTTCTCCAAAAACTAACTTCGTTGTTAACAGCTTTTTTAGTAGCATTATGTTGAGCTTCCGCATCTTTTTTAGCTTTTTCAATAGCTGCTTTTTGTTCAGCTTGTTTTTTTGCTAATGCAGCTTTTTGTGCAGCTTGTTTCTTTTCAATAGCTGCTTTTTGGTCTGCTCTTGCTTTTTGAGCTGCATCAATTTTGTTATTTAGTGCTTGTTCTTTTTTAGAAACATTGTTCAAACCGTTGTTAACTTTAGTTTGAAAATTAGTAAGTGCATTTGCTGCAAAAGCTCCGCCGGTAAACATAATCAAAACAAAAAGAGTTAATATTTTTTTCATATCTCTTCCTCCTATACCTCTACATCAATAAATTATACACAAAAAAAATAAAGCGGTAAAGTTATTACCGCTTTATTTTAAATTCAAATTATTTGAACCAATTTTGTATTGTTTGAGTTCTTTGAGCTGCGGCCGCTTCAGCAGCACGTCTTGCGGCGTCTTCTTCTGCCAATTTTCTTCTATACTCTGCGTCCCACTTATCATTATTTATGTTACCTATGTCGACTTCAGCAGCTATATCATTATTTAAGTTCGGTCCGTTAGGTCCAACAGGTATAACAGGATCCGGTGTTGGAGGATTTGGTGTTGGATTTGGTGTTGGTTTTGGAAGGTCAGGATCTTTTCTAAGGTTGTCATAATCTACGGCATAATTATGCTCTGCACCATTTTGAGTAAATTCGTTATTATTACCGTTCGGATTCAGCATTGCATTAGCTGATAGCATGGATATGCTAAACATTACAAGATTCGTCAACAATAAATAACTAAGAATCTTTTTCATAAATCAAAACTCCTTTCGCTAAATAAACTAATATATACTTATATATATAAATATTATAACTTATTATAATTGTTTTTTCAAGTATAATAATTATTATGAGAGTTAAATTATTAGGATTTGAGATTGATAATTATTCTTTGGAAGAAGCTGTATTAAAAGCTGAAGAATACTTATTGTCAGGAAAAATTGCTCAGGTTGTCACAATCAATCCGGAGATGTTTGAGTGTGCTCAAAGTGACCAATATTTTGCATCAATAATTAACGAGTCAGAAATAATTATACCTGACGGAGTGGGAGTAAAAATAGCACTAAAACTTAATGGTATAAATGCAAACAGGATTCCGGGAATTGATTTTGCGAAAAAGATGCTGGAAATTTCTGCCCAAAAAGGCTGCAAAGTTGCCATAATTGGCGCGAAAGAAGATGTTATAACAGCAGCAATAAAAAATTTAAAAAATGAACTTAATGATTTAAATATAGTATATTATCGAAACGGTTATTTTACGGAAGATGAAGTTGTGTATAGTGAATTAAGCAATGCTGCTCCTGATTTAATACTGGCGGCAATGGGTTCGCCAAGGCAGGAAAAATTTATATACGGTTTAAAAAAAGTTTTAAACAAAGGAGTTATGATTGGTATCGGAGGAAGTCTTGATGTGTGGTCAGGCATGGTTAAGAGAGCTCCTTTGCTATTTCAACGTACCGGTACGGAATGGTTATACAGGACTGTTACGCAGCCTTCGAGGTTTAAACGTATTTTCCCGACGTTACCGTTATTTTTAATAAAAGTGTTAAAATATAAATATGTAAAAAAGTAGTGTTGTCTGAAAGGAGTTTATAAAGTGCTTACTAATGAAGAAATTACAAAATTCAAACAAGCTTCAGTTAATATCAGAAGAAATATTGTAAAAATGATTCATAATGCAAAATCCGGACATCCGGGCGGTTCTCTTTCAGGCGCGGACATTCTTACTGTTTTATATGGAAAATCTTTGAATATTCCGTCTGATTGGAATAAGTCTCCGGATTTTGAAAACAGGGACAGATTTATTTTGTCAAAGGGGCATGCATCTCCGTTATTGTATGCAGTTTTAGCTGAATTTGGGTTTATTAACGAATCAGAGCTTATGACATTCAGGAAAATTAATTCAAAACTTCAAGGACATCCATCAAGAGGTTATGTGGCAGGTGTAGAGGCTTCAACAGGCTCTTTGGGACAGGGATTGTCTCTGGCTTGCGGTATAGCAATGGGGTTAAAACTTGATAAAAAATTATCAAAAGTTGTTGTATATATGGGTGATGGTGAATTACAGGAAGGTTCTTGCTGGGAAGGTTTTATGGAGGCTGCTCACAGAAATTTGAATAACCTTATTGTAATAGTCGACAGAAATAAATTACAAATAGACGGTTCTACCGAAGATGTTATGGCTCTAGGCGATGTTGCTGAAAAAATTCACAGTTTTGGCTGGGAGGTTACGGAAATAGACGGTCACGATTATAATGAAATATATGATGCGGTTGAGCGGGCAAAGCAATCTGATAAACCTTTTGCAATAATAGCTCGTACCGTGAAGGGGAAAGGTATTTCATTTATGGAAAATCAAGCAGGCTGGCATGGTAAAGCTCCGAATGATGAGCAGTTGGAACAAGCATTGGAGGAATTAAAATAATGACATGTCCTTTTGGAAACTTGAAAGATTGTAATAAAAATTGCCCTTTGTTTGTTGCACCTGAGGATTTGAATGAGTTTGTAACGGCAAGATTGTCTTCAATAGGTGTTTTAGACAGAACACGGGGAGAATGTTCAATAAAACTGCTGGCTCTGAGTCAAAGCAGAATGATTTTTGAGAATACAAATACAAGAGGCTAGTTTTTCTTAAAAATACATTTAAACATTTTATAACAATAATTTCATTTTTTAATGTGAGAGGGTACAGCTATAATATTTTGCAGGTATGATAATTATTCTTCTGCGAACGGGGCAAATTTGTGCAGCGCGCTCCGTGAATGTAAAATAACAGTCGATTTGAGAAGAAAACAAAAAAATTGAAAATTATAAAAAAGAGGATAACTTTTTAGTTACCCTCCTCATACTAATTCTTATAATCTAACAGGTTTAATATAAACATCTGCTACTGTATATGCTGTTTTAGTTGTCCCAGCCGGAACTCTTGCTTCATCACCTTTCATCAATAGGAACAATGGACATATTAGAACGCTCAAAACAACAGACATTGTCATTTGGTCTTCCGGACGTGCTGACACTGAACCAGATAACTGTACATAAGAACCATCAACAGCAGTAGTATGGAAGTCATCTATTGTAATTTCTCCTGCTCTACCAATCATACCGCGCTTTTTAGCAAATGATATTTGTGCTGTAACAGGGGTACCTGCTTTAACTAGAACATTACCGCTATTATCCTTTATATCTTGTACTACAGCAAAATTAACGGTATCTCCACTTACAATATCTTTGGTTGTAATTGTTTCAGTACAACGAATAATAACAGGTGTATGTGCTGACAATGTTGATTTACCTGCACTATTTGTTGTTGCTATTAATGACGGGTATCTATATGACGCTTCAATATTCTCAGTAGTTTTAAGAAATTCCGACAAAGTCATATTATCACTTTCTGCTGTTGCGACATTTGATAATGGTGCTGTAAATAATGATGTAAATGACATAACTAAAAATGTTGCAATAATCTTCTTAATTTTCATGCTTCTTAATTCTCCATTCTTTCTTAAATAAGTAACTTATAACAGATACAAATAATGATCCCATGAATATTCCTACAATAAATCTGGTAATATTACCTGTATTATGTCGTTCTTGTAATCCGTAGTTTATGACTATATCAATGGTGGATATAATTAATAATGTTACAAATACCTTTAAGTTAATTTTCAATCTATCAAATATGTCAATGAAACCGAATATGAATACACCTAAATAGAACCCAAAGCATCTGCAACACAGTGCCATTGGATAGCCTAAAATCCAGAATGAACGATCTGGCTGTTGGTGGCAAGAATACATATATAATGATGTTAATAACGCTGAAAAATCATAGTGCTTCAGATATGCCATAATAGGTGCTAATGTACTTCCGATAAAGAAGAATGCGCTATATAAACAAAATAGTAATATTATAATTTTTCTGATTTTCTGCTTCATTATCTTTCAATACCTGCAAATAGGTCTTTTAAGTATTCATCTTTAGATTTATCAACAAGTTTCCATGTTTTATCGTCTGGCTTAGCGCCTGCATTAAGAAGTAATTCTACTATCTTAGTTTGTTTGGTTTGTATAGCATAGTTCAAAGGTGTTTTACCATTGAATGATTTATTTACATCTACTTTACTATCAATAAGTGATTTAACTGCATTTGAACTTTTTCTTTTGATTGCAAATGATAATAAGTTCTGTGGCTTTGTTGACACGCCGCATGCAGGTGCAGTTGCTTCCGAGTTTGCACCATGTTTTAACAATACATCAAATGTATCTGTATCCTTTTTATATAAGGCATACATTGACATTGGTATTCCCATAAACTCATAGTTTGGGTCAAATCCTGCTTCCATAAATAATTCTACTACATCAGTTTTCTTTTCTCGGACAGCTTGCATTAAGCCTAAATTACTGTATGGTACTCTGTAACTACCAATTTGATTTCTATAATATTCATCATTCTTCTGTACATCAAAAGCAAATACACTACTTGCTAATAGTAATAATGTCAATGTTATAAATAATTTCTTCATAATATTCTCCTTATTGATATGTATTTAATTGTATATCTTTTTCTTTTCCATTTATTTCAAACTTAAAGTCAACAATAGGTGATACTTGAGGTCTTGTAAGCCCTAAAATGCGTACACTTTCATTGTTCTTTATTGTGTAATTTGTTGGGAATGGTCTTGTAAAACGGTTCTTTTCTAAATCAGTTTTAATACCTGCAATAAGTCCATAAATAGGAACGAAATCTACACCGGCAGGTAAAACAGCTTTCTTAGCAATCTCATATAAGCCAACGAAATCGCCGGAATTAGCCTGTTTTAGCACAATATTGTCGCCTGTGTTGTTAGTAACGACTATTTCATAGCCCTCTACATATCTTTTAATCTTTGATTTCATTGCAACTCTTTTTGCTACAAAGTTAATATTGTCTTCTGAATACTGCATTGTTGATATAACTCTATTTGGTAAAGGTTTATTATATGGATTGTATTTATTTTTCTTAATCTTAACATTATCAAAAGTAATATTATTTAATTCAACAAAGTTGCTAAAATCAGATGAATATTCACTCTGTAAATCTTTATCAGTTAATGAGTATGTTTTAAAACCAGTTGATTTTAATTTACTCTGATACTGTTCCTGTTCGGCTTTATCACAGTTTAAAAATACATTTATATCTTTATCTGACTGATATAATCGGATAAAGTAATTGTTTTTAGTAGAATATAAAGCATTATCTTTTACTATTGGCTCTGTTAATACTTGCTCTAATTTAGGTGTAAAGTCTTGTATTTGAGAGTCTTTCACTACAAATAAGTTTTCTACATTCTTTGCAAACGCATTGCTTGAACATATTACCATAGCAATAATTAGTAAGGAAATCTTTTTCATTTGTAAACATCTCCTGGTTCTATTTTGATCATTCATACACACTAACCATTTAGAGAATAAAACGCACGGTCAGTTTATTTATATATGTGTATATTAACACGAAAATATAGAAATGAGTAAAAAGGATTTACAAAAATTC
>CADCOS010000019.1 GCA_902803165.1 uncultured bacterium
CTCGTGCATGTATAATAATCTATTTTTTTTAAACATGCAATCAATCTTTTAGTTGATTTATTGTGACATGCTTGCATTTTGCCTATTCTTTTGTAAACTTTTGTAAATCTTTATTTCCCCTCAAACTCAATTCCTATTTGCTTTTGTGGTAAAATCTACATATAAAACATTTTTTTACTTAAATAGCAAAAAATATTTTTACACGTTTTTAACCGAATACCAGACTAGAAAAATTAATATACAAAAAAGGAGTATACATTTTATGAACATCAAAGCAAACGAAGTTCTGTTACTAGACAGACAGTACAACAACATGAAACAAAATTTACACGTTAGTCCTGAGTCACAGGAAGGACAAGCACCTGTTTCAAATCCTCAGGCTATAATGAACGCTATGGCTATTCAAGGTCAAAACAACATGGCATTTCAAGGCGGCGCTGGCAAATTCGCAAGAAAAGCCTTTCTTGCAACAGCATTGGGAGTGGCAGCATTAGGTTCTATGACAATGACATCTTGCATTAAACAAGAACAAGAAGTTAATGTTGACTTAACTGCAATTATGGAAGTTATCAGCTCGTTCAGGCAGTCTTTACAAGACAACAATGATTTATTAAGAGAATTTAATTCTCAAATGTCTATTTTAATTGATATGGTTAGAGAAGGACTTATCAATCAAGATGAATTCTATCAAAGAGCATATCAATGGATGACTACTAATGAACAATACATGCAATGGATTTATGAACAAGGTCAAGCTAACGGGTATACATTAGATGAAATCAAGGATATCGTAGCTGATATCAGAGCAAGAGTTGAAGCTGGTCAAATTTCTTGGCAGCAAGCTATGAATGAACTTCTTGCACTTGTTAGAAACATTGACGCTACATTAACAATGTTCTTCAATGAATTTATGAACTTCAAAACACAATACGAAGTTGATAAAGACAGTGCATTAGCAATGATAAGCAGAATTGAACATAACGGAGAAATCCAAGTTCAAAACAGCACTGATATTAAAAACGCAGTAAATGCTTTGAGAAATGATGTTCAACAATTGAGCTTAACAGCTACTCAAATCAATAACAACTTACAGGATACAAGCTATCATCCTACTAGAGACCAATACCAAGCTTGGTTTGATCAATTAGGCATAACTGTTACAAACGCAACGACTATGGCTGAACAAGATTTGAGATCATTATTACAAACATTCTTAAATACATACATTGCAACAGAACAAACTCAAACCAACTTATTAACTAATATCAGCAACAACACTGATTACTTACAGTACTTCCCTACTGCAACTCAACAACAAAACCAAGTTGACAGTATTATTGCTGCAATCAATGCATTCAGAGCAGCATGGCAAAACGGTCAAGGTCAAGGCGGTCAAGGTCAATCAATTGATTACACTCAACAATTGCAAGACATATACAACGCAATCATGGCTCTTAAAGGCAGCGTAGATGCTATGGCAGGAGTATTGAACACTCATGTTGCTAACTTCCAAACATTCTATAACAATTGGCAAACTGCTACTGCTACAGAACAACAAAGGTTATTGGATATAACTACATTGCAACAGGATGCAAATGCATATTTAGCTAACTTACAAGCAGGTCAAAATATACTTGTTAACAGAACAGGCGCATTGGTAAATACTAACCAACACATTTCTGATGTACTTGACAGCTTGGCTGCAAGAGGCAGAGACGGTATGACATTTGCAGAATTCTCTAACTTTATGCAAAATCAATACGGTCCTCAACAATACCAAAACTTGTTAACTTGGTGGCAATCAACAGGTATGTCATCTGTTCCGGCTAATGTATTAAGAATAGCTGATGCAAGCGAACATATTGATGGTGACATCCACGAACTTAATCGTTTAACAGGTCAAATGGATACTGTAATCAACATGTTACGTGGTGCAAATTGGAACGTTATTCTCCAAACTCCTGGTAAATTGGATTCTATCATGACAATCTTGAACGGATTCGATTTCTGCGGATGCCAAAACGGTAACGGTAACAACGAAGGCCGTATGGATGAATTGGGTGATGAATTGGGTTCAAATTAGAACACGATTAAATAAAAACAAAAAAAAAGCGGTTTAATAAAAACCGCTTTTTTTATATATTTAATATTTTTTATTGAGCAGAAGTTACGACCTTATCAATTAAACCGTACTCAACAGCTTCTGCAGCAGAAAGATAATGGTCACGCTCACAATCTTCTTTTACTTTGTCAAACGGTTGACCTGAATTCTCTGCCATAATACCGATTAACATATCTTTCATTCTTAAAATTTCTTTTGCTTCTAATTCTATATCGGTAGCTTGACCTTTAGCGCCGCCTAAAGGTTGGTGAATCATTATTCTCGCACTAGGCAATGCCATCCTCTTACCTTTTGCACCTGCAGAAAGCAAAAATGCGCCCATCGATGCAGCCTCTCCCAAACAAATTGTTTGAACATCAGCTTTAATAAGGTTCATCGTATCATATATTGCCATGCCGGCTGTAATTACACCTCCCGGTGAATTAATATACAACATAATATCTTTTTCAGGATTTTCGCTGTCCAAAAGTAACAACTGAGCCACTATAGAATTGGCTACTTCGTCATCAATTTCAGTCCCTAAGAATATAATTCTTTCTCTTAAAAGTCTTGAAAAAATATCAAAAGACTTTTCACCTCTTGAAGATGATTCAATAACCGTCGGAACATAACTTAGAATCTTTTTGTAATCTGTTGTCATAAATAATCTCTCCTTAATTATTAAGTTAATATTACAATAAAACTTAATATTAAGCAATCAGCCAAATAATAGAGATTCATCTATTCTCCGAAAAACAATTTCCAAAGATGTTTTAAGTATATAATTATGTCCCATGAAAGTTTACGATGTTTAATATAATAAAGATCATACGCTAAACGCTCTTCCGGAGTAGGCTCGTTTGAATTTATTTGCTGCCAGCCTGTCCAGCCCGGGCGAACCCAATTTCTGCATTCCCAGAACGGAATACTGTCTTTGTTTTCCATATAAACTTCTTCTCTTACAGGGCGTGGACCTATAATACTCATTTCACCTTTTAAGACATTTATCATCATCGGAAGTTCATCGACATGAAATCTTCTTACCCACTTACAAAACGGCATAATTCTCTTATCGTCTCTTTCAATTTCGGTTAAATCATCATCAAAATCTTCATCAACCTTATCATAATACATCGTCCTTAATTTTATCATTTTAAAAGGTCTTCCGAATTTACCGATTCTCGTTTGAGTAAAAAATATAGGTCCGAAATCCGATATTTTTATACCGATTATTGCAAAAAGCGTAAACGGAACCGTAATCAAAAGAATAGCCAGCGCAGCTATTTTATCAATAATCCTTTTTAAGTGAGAATACAATATATGACGAGGTCTGACATAATCATAGAAAAGCCAATTGACTGACATTTTTGAAGTATAAAGTTTTTGGGTAACATTAGAATAAAAAGTCGGCATTCTCCATACTTTTACTCCTAAAGGGATACCCTTTGCCAAATCAGTAAGGATATTGGAATCCATCCTTGACTTAACGGCAATAATAACCATATCAACATTATTATCTTTTATAACAGCTTCTGAATCATACGTCAGTCCTAAAATAGGAATTGACGAGTCTTCCTCTTCTATATTATTCATATTGTCATCTAAAAACCCGACTACTTTCATACCAAGTTCAGGTCTTGATTGAATTTCTTCAGCAATAAGTTTTCCGTCCTGACCTGCACCCACAATCAATATATTTTTGGTTGGCTTGAACATCTTTTTATAAAATACATAAACAAGTCTGCCTATAAGTGAGCCCAAATATATTGCAATAAGATTTATAGGGAAAAGGGCATACGCAAAACCGCCCAAAAAAGGAATTGCGATAATTGCACCGGCTAACAAACCTATTAAAAGTGCTTCAAAAAGGAAATATAAGTCTTTAATTTCGTATTGTCTTATTTTATAAAATCCTTTTACAGACATAACCATTAATACCGCAAAAACATATATCGCCACGATTAAAAGCAAATTTCCAAGAGTTCCCGCAAATTTTGCATGTGTGAAAAATATAATTACAGCTGTTAACAAAGCATCTAACGATGCAAAAATATAAACCGATTTTGATAAAACGCTCATAACATCTCCTGATAACACATTACATATACTATTATATCATATTTTACAGCAAATTTGAAACATAATTGTAATATTCATTATTTTTGTACTTCGCGGCAAACTCTTTAACTTTTTCTTTTGAAAGGAATCCCATACGATATGCAACTTCTTCCAAACATGCAATTTTTATTCCCTGATTTTCTTCTATTGTTTGAACGTATTGTCCGGCTTTTAGAAGTGAATTGTGAGTTCCTGTATCAAGCCATGCAAAACCCCTTCCCAGAAGTTCAGTATAAAGATTACCCGAATTTAAATATATTTTATTCAAATCAGTAATTTCAAGCTCACCTCGTTTAGACGGCTTTAAACTTTTTGCATACTCTATGACTTTATTGTCATAAAAATACAAACCTGTTACAGCATAATTTGATTTAGGCTCTTTTGGCTTTTCTTCCAAAGAAAGTGCTTTTCCGTTTTCATCAAATTCAACGACACCAAACCTTTCCGGATCTTTTACATAGTACCCGAATATCGTTGAAATGCCGTCTTTTGTCCTTTCTGCCGCATCCCTGAGTGTTTTTGAAAAACCTGCCCCGTAAAATATATTATCACCTAAAATCATTGCCACAGAATCATTGCCTATAAATTCTTCACCTAAAATAAATGCTTGAGCCAATCCGTCAGGACTGGGCTGAATTTTATATGAAAAATTTAACCCGAATTGAGAACCGTCACCTAATAATTTTTCAAAATTTGGTAAATCATGCGGAGTTGAAATTATGAGAATGTCTTTAATGCCCGCAAGCATTAAAACCGATATCGGGTAGTAAATCATTGGTTTATCATACACAGGAAGCAGCTGCTTTGAAACCGTCATTGTACTTGGGTACAACCTTGTTCCGCTTCCTCCTGCCAAAACTATTCCTTTCATATCATTACTCCTTTTAACTGTCAAAATATATTATAACCATGCAGTCTACTTCAATAATCTAATCTCTCAACAGCAAATAATCTTTTAGTGCTGCTTTCCAATTCCTGCAAATACCACCATTATCCATAACACTGTAATGAGGTCTTTTAGCCGGTCTCGGGAATTCGTCGGTTTTACAAGGTTTTAAATTAACCTCTTTATTTATTCCTTTAAATATTTCCTTTGCAAAACCGTACCAACTTGTTTCTCCGCTGCCGCAAACATGATAAGTACCATATTCGGCATTTTCAAGTAATTTAACGATACCGTTTGACAATTCTACAGTCCACGTCGGGCATCCTACCTGGTCATCAACCACTTTTAGTTCCGGTTTATCCGCAAGTGAAATCATTGTTTCAACAAAATTCTTACCATGAATACCGTAAAGCCAGCTGGTTCGTGCTATATAATATTTTTTACAATATTTACGAACAGCTTCTTCTCCTTCCCATTTCGTTAATCCGTAATTATTCAAAGGAGATGTTTTATCTGTCGGTAAATATGGTTCTGAACCTTGACCGTCAAAAACATAATCCGTAGAAATATAAACCAATACAGCATCAATTTCAGCACAAGTCTTTGCTATATTCTCAGTACCTTTTGAATTAATCAGTCTTGCCGTTTCTATATCTTCTTCTGCCTTATCAACATTTGTATATGCTGCACAATGGATTACAATATCGGGATTTTCCTTCACAAGAACCGCTTTTACCATTGAAATATCCGTTATATCTAAAGATTTGATATCAGTTTCAACAACATCAAATCCCTCGTCTTCAAGAATCGGGCATAAATCTTGCCCCAACATTCCATTAGCACCTGTTACAAGAATTTTGGTCATTTACACACTTACTCCTGATTTCTTTTCTTCAATTGACTTTATCCAATCTTGATTATTAAGATACCAATCAATTGTCATTTTTATCCCCTCTTCAAAAGTAACAGAAGGCTTCCAGCCAAGTTCGGAAGTGATTTTATCATTTGAAATTGCATATCTTCTGTCGTGACCTAACCTGTCTTCGACATATTTTATTGAAGATTCATCTTTTCCCATAGCGTCCAAAATAAGATGTGTAATTTCCATATTAGTTTTTTCGTTATGACCGCCAATATTATACACTTCTCCAATTTTGCCCGAATGTAAAACTACATCTATGGCTTCACAATGATCGTACACATACAGCCAATCACGTACATTCAAACCGTCACCATACACAGGAACCTTTTCTCCTTTTAAGAGCTGCGAAATAAAGAACGGTATAAGTTTTTCAGGATACTGGTACGGACCGTAGTTATTTGAACATCTTGTATTCAAAGTCGGTAATCCGTAAGTTTCTCTGTATGCTCTTACTAACATATCAGCGCTTGCTTTTGATGCAGAGTACGGACTATTTGGAGCAAGCGGGGTTGTTTCATAAAAATAGCCTGTCTTTCCTAGTGTACCGTACACTTCGTCTGTTGAAACCTGCAAATATCTTTCAACACCTATTTCTTTACTTGCCTGCAAAAGATTCAATGTACCCTGAACGTTTGTTTCTATAAATATTTCAGGATGTTTTATTGAATTATCGACATGAGATTCTGCGGCGAAATTAATTACACAATCAGATTCCCTTATAAGTTCCCTTACTAAATTTCTGTCACAAATATTTCCATGCACAAAAGTATAATTAGGATTATTTTCAACATCTTTTAAATTTTCAATATTTCCGCAATACGTAAGTGCATCAAGATTTATAATTTTGTAATCTGGGTGCTTTTTTAATTCATGCCTTACGAAACAGCTTCCTATAAAACCTGCTCCGCCTGTTATCAATAATGTTGTCATTTAATCATCTCCTTTAACGTCGGAAGAATTTTGTCTTTGTCGGACAAAATCGGTTCAAAATCAATACCCCAATCTATATTTATATCTTTGTCATTCCATATTACGCCACATTCTGATTTAGGCGCATACTCACCGCTTGCTTTATATAAAAGTTCAGCTTCATCAGATAAAACAACAAACCCGTGCAAAAATCCATCAGGAATAAAAAGCATATTTTTATTCTCTTCGGATAATTCAACTTTTACATATTGCCCGAAAGTCTTTGATTCCGGTCTTATATCGACAGCGACATCAAAAATCCTTCCTTTTGAACATCTCACCAGTTTTGCTTGTCCATAAGGTTTAGCTTGACAATGAAGTCCTCTCAATACACCATAAGTTGACTTTGAATGATTATCCTGATTAAATTCAACATTTATTCCTTTTGCTATAAAATCGGATTTTTTATAACTTTCAAGGAAAAAACCTCTATTATCGCCAAATACTTTTGGTTTAACAAGAATTACATCTTTTATTTTTTGCGGTTCAAATTCAAACGGCATAACACTCACCCCTATCTAACAGCAGAATAATACAAAATAACACCATTTGCAACAGCTTTAATATATTGCGGCTTATTAAAAAATCTGATATCATGAATGTGTATCCCGATAGTATGAAGACGATTTATGACAAAATCAAAACCTAAGCGTCTAACCGCTGAAAATTATTTAAAATATTACTATGACATACCTTATGAAGGAACTACTTCGGCAGGAAAACCTTTAAGAAAACTTAAACACATAATTTGCCCGTACAGAGGAATTGAAATAATACCCAGCAGTAATATTAAAGGTTTTGAGAAACAGCTTTCAAGATGCAAAACAGCAGAAGAAGCCGTCAATCTTTTGTCTGATTATTACGCTTTTATGCTGCCTATTGAAAAAGCTGTGTTTTCGATATTTAAAGATTTTGCAATGCTTAATCCCGATGACGATTTACAAAATTGTCTTGAAATGATTAAATCAAACTGTCTTATGAAACTTAAATTGGAAGAGTTTGAAGTATTAGATGACGTTGATATGCTCTCCAGAAAACTATCGCCCCAAACAGCTTTAAAACTGAGAGAAAAGACAACAAAATGCAGACAGATTATACTGAGTAATAGTAATCATGACACATTTAAAAGAAAAACTTTTTTAAATTCTTTAGAAGAAATAATACCTAAGGAAAACGAAAAGGAAATTTTTAACGATATCAAAAACAAAGCTCTTTTTCTTCCGACTTCCGAAAGCAGCCGTAATGCCTTTGTTGTTAAGTATTCCAAGAGAAAACAAACAGAAATAGTGAGACGACTGTTTATAGCATCAACAGGCTCAATTGAACATATTACACCGGCTTCTGTCGGAGGAATTAATACAATCGGAAATTTTCTATTAACTTCGGCAAGCGGCAACAGATACAGAGAAAATATGCCTCTTACGGAATATATAAAAAGATTTCCCAGAATACCTGTTTATATGCAGCTTTATACCGATTCAATAATTAATGAAATCCATAATGGCGAACTTGAAGGGAACGAAACATACCCGTATAAAATTAAAAAGAAGCTTATGGAAGAGTCGGAAGGTCGTATAATGATAAGCCTTTCCAAATACAAATACTCGGAAGAGGAAGCAGCCGAAGCCGTAAAAGAGTATGAAAGCCGTTGGGACAGACATAAGAAATAATACAAAATCCGCCTTTTGAAAATCAAAAGACGGATTTTTTTATAATCACACTAACTAGACCAAACCCTCTTTAACAGCCTTTACTGCTGCCTGAACCCTGTCATTTACACACATTTTTTGTAATATTGAACATACATGAGCTTTTGCGGTATGAACACTTACAATAAGCTCCTTTGCAATTTCCGTATTACTTTTTCCGTCAACCAGATGTTTAAGGACTTCGTATTCTCTTTCTGTTAAAGGAACTCTGCCCTCTTCCGAAGATTTATCTTTCAAAATTCCGATAGTTTCTTGTTTAGGGAAAGCATCCAAGACTTTTCTTGCTACAAGAGGATCAAGCCAGCAAACTCCTTCTACAACATCCCTTATTACATCTGCAAGCTTTGACGGATCTATATCTTTCAAGCAATATGCCATCGCACCTGACGAAAGAGCCGCAATAACTTCCTCCTCTCTGTCGTGAGAAGTAAGTGCTATAACTTTGATGTCTTTGTTTATTTCTTTAACTTTCAAAGTCGCTTCTATACCGTTCATACCTGCCAAACCCAAATCCATAAGCACTATATTAGGATTGTACCTTTTGATAAGCTCCAACCCGTCGACAGCATTATCGCTTTCCGCAACGACTTCTATATCGGGATTTGAATTCAACGCACAACGCAAACCGACTCTCGTCAGCTTAAAATCCTCGATTATAATAACGCTTATTGTCTTTTTTTCGATTTCTACTGCTGTAACCATTATCCAATCTCCTCATTCTTATGTACAAGTTTATTAAATAACGGTAAACTTTTTCGTAATATTAGCCACCTTTCTGATATTTAATATACATAACGACAATAAAGCTTTAAATATTCATGCTTCTTGAGTGGCAAATCGCAATTGCAATTGCATCAACCGTATCATCAAGCTTAGGAAGCTCATCAACACCTAGTGATATTTTAACCATTTGTTCAACTTCTTTTTTCTCGGCTCTTCCATAACCAGTTAATACCTGTTTAACTTCCATCGGGGTATAACTGAATGCAGGTATTCCGTATTTTTCCAATACAGTAAGAATAACCCCTCTCGCTTCCGCAACAGGAATAACTGTTTTTTGGTTTTTGAAGAAAAATAATTGTTCAACGGAAGCACAATCAGGCTTATAAGTTTCAACAAGCTGCGATAAATCGCTAAAAATTTCCAATAAACGTTTTGAATCATCAAGTTTTTTATCTGTTTGAACAGAACCTGATGTGAGCAAAATCGGAGGTTTATCGCTATTAGCGAATGTTTCAATTAATCCGTACCCGACAATAGCCATGCCGGGATCTATGCCTAAAATCTTCATAGAAAAAATTATAACAGTTACTTAACAATTGCGCAAACAACTGATGACAAAGATTGTTTTTTGCTGTAAAATCAGCATGGATTAGGCACATAGGAAATATAAATAATGAGCGAAAATACACAAGAATTAGTAATAGGTATACCCAGAGGAATGTCGTATTACGGAAACTATACATTTTGGTACGGATTCTTTTCGGCATTAGGATTTAAAATTATACTTTCGGATCCGACAACAAAGCAAACGATGTCTGACGGTTCGGCGCTTGTTGTTACGGAAACATGTCTGCCTATAAAAATATATTTGGGACATATTATTAACCTTATAAAAAAGGGGGTAAAAAATGTATTTGTCCCCTCAATTCAATCAATTGCCCCCAAAATATACAATTGTTCTAAAATCAGAGGATTGCCTGACTTGGTAAGAAACGTAGTAAAAGGCGATTTTAATATTATAGAAGCTACATTGGATAAATCAGCAAAAAAACAAGGTTTGTATGAATTTTTGAAAGAGTCCGTAAAACCTTTCGGAATCACTGATTTTGATAAAATTAAAAAAGCTTCAAAACAAGGTTGGAAAGTTTACAACAATTTTCACATAATGATGCGCTCGGGAATGAGTTATAAAACTGCTCTCAAAAACGCATTGGAAGGCAAATTATCAGTTGATTCGGAAGAAAAAACCGGACTGATAAATGTCGCACTTATATCACACGGCTACAACATTTATGATGAACGTGCCTGTATGAAAATTATTGATAAACTTGAAAAAATGGGCGTAAATGTATTTACGGCGCTGCAATTAACCGATGAGCAAATGGAGGAGGGGATTTCCGCACTCGGCGCACGCAGATATTGGGCTAATGAATATGAAATGACAGGCGCAGCAGGTCATTATTTGAAAGATAATAAAATTGACGGAATCATTACGCTGAATTCGTTTGGCTGCGGACCTGATTCCCTTATGATAGAAAACATTACACGTAAATCAAAACATTTTAATAAACCGCTGTTAGTGCTTACAATAGACGAACACACAGGAGAAGCAGGATTTGTAACCCGTCTTGAGGCGTTTATTGATATGTTGTTCCGTAAAAAACGCTCTAAACTTATTAATAAAATGGATATTAATGAGTATGAATATAAACCTCAAACAAATATTTGCGAAACCGTCCTTGCCGGCATGGATAAATAGCAAGGGGTAAATAATAAGGGGTAAATAGCAAGGGGTAAATAGCAAGGGGCAAGAGGTAAATATAAAATAGAGTTTATAACAGCAGGTGCAAATAAAAACGAGCGAAAACAAAAAGTGCTTGTAAAGGCTTGAAAACAAATAGCTGTAAAAAAGAGCTTTAGAGTAAAGGATAAAGGTTAAAGGGTAAAGAGGTAAATACAAACAAAATTTCTCCTCGTAGCTCAGACGGATAGAGCGTTGGTCTCCGAAGCCAAAGGCCGTGGGTTCGACTCCCGCCGAGGGGAAGTTTTAATGGAACAAAAACATTCACACAGCCCGTTTGTCGGTAAAATTAAAATTTTCGGCTTAGTATATGTATTTTGAGTTGAAGGCAAAATATGAATAAATCTGTATTAATAACAGGTGAAATATTGAGAATACTCACAAGATATCAAAATATTTTTGCAA
>CADCOS010000020.1 GCA_902803165.1 uncultured bacterium
GCTGAGAGAAGATTTTTTAGAAAGTGTTTCCAAACGTTCCAACACCAAATCGTAATTGTTATTTGTATTCAAGCGTTTAACAAGCGTCGCAATCAAGTAAACGTTAGACTTTTCGATATCGGAAGTATAGTAAAACAGACCTATCCTTATAACCAATTCTTCAACCGGAAGAGTGGAAGAATTAAGCCAATATTGCATATCCCACAAAAACTGTGACAAATCCGCACGCTGAATATCGTCACCGTTTTTGGTAATAAAAGGTACGGAAGAATTTCTGATTTCCAACTGCAATCTTGGTTTGTACAAGCCTGATTCTGACAATGTTTCATAGGTTTTAGCAAGTATGTCATTGTCGTAAGGTGATTGAATAAATTTTAAAATCGAAAAAATTGTATTGAATACAGCTTTTTGACCTAAGGATTCCGTGCGTGTAATGCTTTTGAAGCCCGAATCATTAATAAATTGCGTCCATGCCGATACCTGGAAATTACTTCTTAAAAGAATACCTATAGTCGCATCTTTATTGTATGTAAGAGCGTTTTTAATTTCTTTCAGTATAAAGTTTTTTTCCTCAAACTGGCGGTCAAAAACCTGCATATTTACGGCATTTTCAGAAACGGGATTTTTGCCTTCAACTCCGCGCATCATAATATTATAAAACGCTTTCGGAAGAGTTTTTTCACCCCACAAAACAGTATTGTTTGCGAGATTCATAACCTCTTGTGTACATCTTTGCGAGCAATTCATCTCAACGCTTTTATCGGCTGTTTTAATAAATTGCCTGAACCCTTCAACATCCGCATTAGAAAATGTCGTTGTTATAGCCTGATTTATATCCCCGCATCGTATAAGGTTTTTGTATTTGCCGCTCAATAAACCTATCAATCGCTGCTGAATACCTGATGAATCCTGCGCTTCATCTTCGATAATGTATTTGCAGATGTCTTGATAATATTCCAGAATATCCTCGTTTTGTTCCAATAATTTTACGGACATAATTAAAATATCATCATAATCAATCAAATTCTCTTCGGAAAGTTTTTGCTGATATTCTTTATAAAAAGTTTTAAATTTTTCAATTTTCTTGTCATCGGAAGGTGAATTAATATCGCCCTCTTGCAGTTTCATGACGGAAATTGCTCTGTCAAAATCTTCAACATCTTTTTTTGAAATATTTCCCTGAATACTTTTAATAATCCTTGCACGCTGAGTATCGTCACAAATATCAAAATCCGTATCAAGCCCTAATCTTTCATAATTTGAATTATCCTTTATTATCCTCAAAGCAAGTCCGTGAATTGTACTTATATTCGGAAGTCTGGTGCTGTTCGGAGACATATTTTTAATACGCTCTCTAAAATTTCTTGCCGCAGAATCCATATAAGTTAGTACAAAAATATTTTCCGCATCGACACCGCTGTTTAAAAGTTTCATAATAAGCGCCAACAGTATTGTTGTTTTTCCTGCTCCCGGCACTGCCGAAATTGCCATCGAACCTTTTTTATACTCTAAAACAGGTTTTTGGTCTTCTCTCGGAGTTATTTTGAATATCGGCTTGTCGTCCGAATTTTCCGAAACAGAATCCGCAGCCAAATACTCTTGTATTCCGCCTAAATTTTCAACTCCCGAAGGATCAAAAAGACTTGAGTATGCATAAGTGTATTCATCAGTAAGCAGAAAAAGCTTCCTTAATATTCTCGCTGTTTTTTGTTTTGAAAGATAAATGTCATCTTCTAAAGTATATTCGTCTTTTGTCCAATCCGATTGAAAAACCCACGCATTATACAAAGGTCCTGTATCCGTTTTAACCCAATCCGAATGTGAAACATCAAGCCAAAACTGATATTTGGTCTTTATTTTATTATCAATAATTTTCTGAGGAGTTGCCACAACCAAATCATTTTCAAGAATTTCTAGAGTATTGTTCGGATTTTCCGCAATAATAGAATTTTCTATCTGCGTTATTATTTCATTTGCCCTGCTTTTAACTGTTTCAGCACCGAGAACATTTTCAAAATCCCTTAACTGTTTTATAAAAAAGTTAAATTTATTAATTTTATCCTGCGGAATCGTTTCTACAACCTGCGTAAACATTTTGTATACTTTTAAAGATAATTTGTCATTATTTTCCTTAACTTCGTTAAAAACATCGTAAAATTTTCTGTACTTTTCGTTATAAAATTCTATATTTATATCAGGCAGAATTTTTGATTGAGAATACCGTTCCAATATATTTTGGCAATGTATTAAAGGAATTCCGACATAATCCGACAAAATTACCCTTAAATCCATATCTGTTATTTCAATATCAAGCATTAGTTTTAAAATATTCAAACTCGCTTTAACAAACGGATTGTCAATTAATTTTTCACTTCCCGAAAGAAAGACAAGATTACAAGTTTTTAATTTTTCCCTCAAAGTGAATCTTAACATGTCATCTTGGAGAGGTGTAATTATTGAAATCTCTGACGGTTTAATATTTTTTTGGAATAATTTTTCTATCTTTTGAATGGCGGAATCCAATATTTCCGCACGTTTAGAGAGTGAAGTTAAGCTAAAATTTTTCAATCTTTTTTGGATATTATCCGCTATATTTGAAAAAATAATTTCACCGTTTAAATTTTCGACTTCATTTTTTAATTCTGTAATTTCTTCGTTAAAAAGTTCTTTCAATTTATATTCAATTGACGTATCAGCGCTCAAATAGCCGCAGCGGCTTGAACCCAATGAATCAAAACAAATACAGTAATCTTGTAATTGAGGTTTTATATGTTTTATAAAATCAAAACAAATCGGAGTCATTTCATCAGCATCGTCAACAAGCAAATATTTTATATTTTTAAAATAATTCGTATTTTTATAAACAAAATTAAAAATCAAAGCCTGCCTTAAATAATCCAAACTCCTTGTTCTCAGGGTTCTTGCAAGTAATTTTTTTATTATTTTTTCCGCATCTTCACCAAAAGATTCGCCCAAAATTTTGGAACGTTCTTCCACTTCTTTATCTGTTAAATTATTTTGAACAATAAGAGAATACCTTCTGAAAACTTGATGAAGCAGAGATTTTTTTGAATTATATCCTTTTACCTCAATCTCTTTTAAAATATCTTTAAGCAAAAACTGCGAAACTTCTAAACCAACCAAATTCGGCAATATAAAAGCTTTTGAAGAAGATATGGAATTTTCTATAAAACACCAATTATCAACAAGTGTATTGTATACAATAGAAAAAAATGAGTGAATATTTAACTTTTCAAAAACGTTGAGTTTTATTTTATCGAGTATTTTCTCGGAAAAGTTTTTTCTGTTTGAAGAATTCTGCAAAATAACCAGAACATCAGACGGTGATACTCCCGAATCAATGATTTGGCAATATTTATCAATTAAAATATTTTCTCTTTTCTCAGCATTAGATGAATTAATTAACATACTCTTTATGGTGTATTTTATCATAATAAAAATTTAAATGCTTGCAAAAATTATAATTTTTTTATACAATAGTCGAGTACCTCAAAGTACGGTTATAACAGAGAAAAGGAGAAATTTAAAATGGCTAAATTCAGCACAAAAATGGGAATTCAAGAACAAATTATTGAATCAGCAGGTCAAATTTATAACTACCTTAATTCTAAAGGTGAAGTTTCTATCAGCAAAATGAAAAAAGATTTAAGCTTAGCTGAAAACTTTGCTGAAATGGGTTTAGGCTGGTTATCAAGAGAAGACAAACTTGAATACACTCAAAAAGCTAAATCAGTAACTGTTAAATTAAGATAGTTAACTGAAAAATCAAATTTAAAAGCGATATGGATTTATTTCATATCGCTTTTATTTTTTATCGGGAATTTCTTATCGACTCGTTCCGCCAAAAATGTTGATATCAGAGGCGTTAAAATATAGTACATCAAACCCATTATAAAAATAGGTTTTGCAATTTTAAATCCGTCAATATATTTTTGTAAGTTTGCATCTTTTTTATTTGCCTGTTTTAAATTTTCAACAAAATTTTTCTCAAATTTTCCCGTTAAAGAATCCGCCAAATAACTTAAAGGAATGCTTATTGCCGTAGATATGAGCGAATTGTATATAAGTGCGCCTTTTCTGTTTTTATCTATGTTTTTTTCCTTATAAACTCCTGCCGAAAAAATAAGCGTTGACGTTGTATCTTTTATCGCATTTATATTCATCGGAAAATTGGAATCTTGATGTTTTTTGGAAAATTTTTGCAAAACGGAATTGTCTATAGTTTTTGCTATTAGTGCCGCTATTTTATCTTCCGATTTTTTGCCTTTAAAAGTTATATTATTTTTGTCATCCGTTACTTGATTATTATTTTGAGGAAAAGCCTCCAATATAAACGGAATCCCCAGCACATTCAATACGGCTTTCGGCAGGGCAACAATAATACCCGCACCGAGTTTAAACATCTGGTTTGCCAGCAAATATGCTTTTGATTTGTTTAAACTTTCAGCATCTTCTTTAAGATTTTTTATCGTTTCGGATTTCAAAAATTTCTCCGGATTTTTATTAATTTTCCCGACTGCACGAACTATCGGAAGTGAAATTGCAAATGTTATTCCGAAATCTAAAAGTGTTGAAACAATAGATTTTGCACAAGCAATTTTTTTATTTTCATTATCCGTTTTCGGTGCGGCAAAAATTGCTGCCGGTCTGGCTGTCGCAGAAAGCGCAAGCGAAGTGACTGACGCAAATAAAGCACCGTTATTTTCCGCAAATTTCAAAATATTTTTTAACGCTTTGCTGTTATAAAATCCGTTGAATGAGATATCTTTTTTTTCTATGGAATTTACTTTCATCTGTTTTTATTAGATAACATAAATATGAAATTTGTTAAACCTGAAAATTGGAAAAGCTATGAAATTTATACCTTGATTGGTATATATCTGATAATTTTGGCAAATGTTATAATTTTCAACGACAGTTTTATAGCGGGATTATCTGCATTTTTTGGAATAACCTACACATTTCTTGCTGGTAAAGGTTCTCCAAAATGCTATATTTTCGGAGTGTCAGGCTCAGGGTTATACAGCTGGCTTTCATTCTCCAACCATTTTTGGGGAAACCTTATCCTGTACATGTGTTACTACATACCTATGCAAATTACAGGATTTTTCAAATGGAATAAAAACCTTAAAGCTAATAAATCCGAAATAATAAAAACAAAAATGTCAAAAAAAGAAACTTTGATATTATATTCAACAACTATATTACTAAGTATATTAGTCATAATCATACTAAAAATTACAAGCAGCAAAAATCCGTATATTGACGGAATAACAACAGTTTTTTCAGTGACGGGTATGTATCTGACAGTAAAACGCTCAATAGAACAATGGGTAATTTGGATGATAGTAAACGGACTTTCCGCAATTATGTGGGCAGAACTCGCTTTTGCGGGAGAGAAAGTATATTCAACCGTTTTGATGTGGACAGTTTATTTTTGCCTGTCGGTCTATTTTTATTTTGAATGGAAAAAAGAAATTAATAACAACTAATCGTGATACTTGCCCAAAACATTTTTAACCATATCAATAAATTCAGCCTGATTGAACGTATCTTTTTGAATATATCCTTCGATTTTTTTATACTGTCTTAATTTTTGCATAGCTTTATCTTTTTGCTTTGAGCTCATAATCACAATCGGAATATCCATATACATTTCATCACTTTGTAAAATCTCTACAAACTGATAACCGTTAATTTTAGGCATATCCAAGTCTGTCATTATCAAATCGTAATGATTCATTTTTAATTTTACAAGAGCTTCCGTAGCATCCACAACCGCTTCTACCATGTATCCGACATTCAAAAGTATGTTCTTTATCATTGTTCTTGTTGTCATTGAATCATCCACGACGAGAATCCGTTTGTACGAAACGGCATCTGACGGCAGCATTTGCGGAGCGGCGGCTGTTATAGCTTTATTAAAATCATGATGTAATATATCTTGCATGTTTAATATCAAACAAAGCTCTCCCGATGCCAAATTTGTAATGCCGGAAATATTTTTGACTTTATACAAAGGAGGAGAGAGTTTTTTCTGTAAAATATCCTGATCGCCAAGCAGCTTGTCAACGACAAGACCTATCGCCTTTTCATCTGATTCAATAATTAAAACGGTTTCTTTTTCCCCTCTCGGAGTCGGTGCAAGACCTAAAATATCCGACAAATAATAAAGCGGAAGGATTTTATCATTAAACAAGATTGAACGATTTCCGTTGTTTGTTTTGATTTCATCCTGTTTTTTCAATATAAATGTAGTTATCATCTGTATCGGAATTGCAAAAGTTTGGTCTGAAATCTTAACTAAAAATACTCTCAAAGTTGCAAGCGTAACAGGAATTTCTATTCTTACGCAGCTTCCTTTTCCGAATTCGGATAATACTTTTACTTTACCGTTCAGTTGAGAAATTTTGGTTTTTACAACATCTAACCCGATTCCCCTTCCGGAAATACTTGTTATGGAATCTCCGGTAGTAAATCCCGGCCAGAATATAATATTCATAATCGCTTCATCAGACATTGAATCAATATCTTCCTGAGTTAAGAATCCTCGTGAAACCGCTCTGTCTTTAATCTTGTCAAGATTGAATCCCTGACCGTCATCCATTACTTCTATAACGACTTTATTATCATCCTGCTTTGCTGATAAAAGAATCTTTCCGACAGGGCTTTTGCCTGCGAGGATTCTGTCTTCTTTCGACTCGATACCGTGGTCAATTGAGTTACGCAAAATATGGATTAACGGAGTTTTTATCTCCTCAATAATCTTTTTATCCGCACAGGTGTCATTTCCCTGTATTTCAAAATCAATGTCTTTACCTTTTTCGGAAGCAATATCCCTTACCATTCTGGCAAAAGAATTGAACACGGTCGAAATCGGCAGTACACGGATATTTTTAACCATAGATTCCATTTCATCAATTATCAAACGCATTTTTATATCGTCTTCTTTTGATGTACGGTAAAGAGAATTTAAATCGTATATGGTTCTTGATACATTTTGTGTAATATCGGAAAGCAGCGCAAATACTTGTTTTACAAATGTCGTAGTATATTGTTCCGGATTACCTGATTGCAGATATTTTCTGTTATAGTATCTTAAATAATTTGAAGTTTTTAATAAATCTTTTTGGCAATTTTCATTCGCATTTTTTATGCCGTCAATTTTTTCAAGATTTTTTTCTGTTTTTATTTTCGTAATAATAAGTTCGCCGAGCAAATTAACAAGCAAATCCAGCTTTTGCGCATTTACGTGCAGAGTTTTTATCTCAGTTGACGTTTTATTGGAAATTGAACTCTGAGCAGAAAGGTTCTTAATTTCACTAATTCCGGTATCTTTTTTGAAATTAAGCTCCAATAACTGCTTCATAATTTCCAATTGCTGAATAATTAAATCACCGTCAATACCCTCATTTGGAGCCGCACAATATTCAATAGCACTTTTCAAGGTTTGGGACATTTGTTCTTCTAATTGAACGGAGTTTTCATTGATAAAATCAAGAATCTCAATCACCATGTTGATAATTTCAAGAATACCGGTATCTTCAACTTTACCTTTCAACTGTTCGATATCGCTCTTGATTTCAAGCGCATAAACACTGCTTCCTTGAAGCATTGAAATTTTTTCCGCAACATCAAAAAATGATATTCCGCCTGAATCTTCTTCTATGCATGAGGTATTAAATTTTGCTGCTGCTGAACTTAAATCATTACGCATTTCAAGAATTTCACTGATGGTAAATATATTGGTTGCATTCATTACAAAATCAAGTTTTGTTAATACATTCTGCAAAGATGTTTTTAATTCATACAAATCAGTGTCTTTTGTTTTTTCATAGATTTTAGCGACTTCTTCTCTTAAGATAACAGTTTCCTGCGACTCTTCTTCGGGAACGATACCGTCAATTATTTCAAAACAGTTATTAAAAATTGAATTTATCTCTTCCTGCAAAGCCTGCATTTCTTCTTGTGAAGGCTTATTTTGAGGTGTTTCCGATTTCACCTGAGCTGGCGCTTGTATCGGATTATAGACGGAAATGTCGGGAATTTCCTGAATATCTCCGATATCCGGAATTTCAAACGGTAAATCATTATTCATTGCATCCGCATTCAATTCCACATCTTTCATATATTCCAAATTAGATATAGTTGAATTAAATTCCTGCGGGATTATTTCTCTCCCGTTTTCAACAGATTCATGCAGAGACTTTGAAACCAATTCAACAGCTTTGGTTATTACATGAATTTTTTCTTTGTCCAAGAAAATTTTTGTCGTATTGACAGCGTCAAAAATATCTTCTATCTTGTGAATAATCATTTGAAGATTATTAAACCCGACCATACGAATTGCACCTTTTAAACTGTGCATATTTCTGTACAAGTCCGCAGACAATTCGGGATTGGTATTATCGGATTCGAGTTTTAAAAGATTTTCAAAAATACGCTCAATTATCTCCTCAGACTCGGTCCGGAAGATTTCCATAAGTTCTTGCGTATTTTTGTCATTATCCTGAAAATCCAATTATTCTAACCTTCCGTTGCTGAATTTTTTATATCATTAGAAAGAGAGGCCAATTTATTTAATTTTTCCGAATTGCTTGCCATTAAGTGAAGCAGCTCTTCCGATATAGATTTATTATCTTCATCAACCGAATTAAGTTTTTCAATTATTTCATTTTGCTTTTCAGCATTTTGACTTAATGTTTCCAATGAATCCAAAACATTTTCAACAAGATTCATCAACATTTCGGAATTTGAAGAAACAGAATTTATATCCTTAACAACATTTTCAATTTCTTTAGAACCTTCCTCTGTAGCCATTACCGTTGAATTGGTTGTATATTGAATATTGCTTGTTAAAGAAGTTATTTTTGTAATTGCCTGTTTTGATTCATCAGCCAATTTTCTGATTTCACCGGCAACAACAGCAAAACCTTTACCGTGTTCACCTGCTCTTGCAGCTTCTACCGCTGCGTTCAAAGCTAACATATTTGTCTGCTCGGCAATGTCATCAACAACACTTATTGAATTACCGATTTGCTGGGTATGCTCGGAAAGCTCAAGAATAAGTTCGGCAATCATTTGTATTTTTTGGCGCAAAACTAACATCTTTTCAGCATTAGCAGAAATTGCTTCGTGTTCTTTTTGAGAAAAACTCATAGATTGACCGACCTGTTTTTCCGTATTCTTAGAAGTATTTATTGTATCTGTCGACAATGATTTTAATTTATCAACTAAAGATGAAGCATTTTTTGCGTTCATAGAAAGATTGTCCATAATCTTTTTTTGTGAATTCAAAATTTCAACAATCTCTGAGGTTACGGAAGAAACAGACTCCGATTGAGATGTTAATGAACGTCTGATTGCTCTCAGAATCCAGCTTTTAGTCAATAAATGAGCCGGTATAAATAATGCAAGCATAACTGCTATGTATAATAAGCCTTCGTAGGTGTTGACTTCATATTTTAAAATTACCGATGCTACAATTACAACCATTACAACAAACACTGCCACATCAATACCGCATTTTATATTAAATCTTTGCTTCAAGCCAAATTTCCAGTCATTAACCACAATCTCTCTCCTATAGTTTTTTTTCAACATTTATTATATAATTATTTTATAATAAAATCTACAAAATTGGAATATCTGAGTAATATGACGGCAAAAATTTTACTGGTTGAGGACACTTCCACCGAATTAAAAGTTTTAAAAAGCGAGCTTGAAGAGAACGGTTTTATAGTAGAAACTGCCACAAACGGAGTTGAAGCATACAACAAATTATATTCAAGCGCACCTGATATTGTAGTTTCCGATATTATGATGCCGGGAATAGACGGTTATCAACTCTGCCGTATGATTAAAAATGACGATGAAACAAAAAAAGTTCCTGTTATTTTGCTTTCCGTACTTGATAAAAAAATTGATAATTTTTGGGGCAAAAAAGCGGGCGCACAATTGTTTTTATCAAAATCAATAGACCTGAAAGAACTCATATCTTCAATAAATGCAACAATAAGAAGATATCCCGTTACTGACGAATATAAATCGAATTTAACGGCAAAAGCAGCAAGTAATAATTCCGCTCAATTTAAGTTGAATAACATTTTAAATGACCTTTTGATGAAAAGTGTATTTTCAAACGAATTTCGTAACCTGAGCGACTTTTTAAATTATGAAAGAATCCTTGTTGAAAAACTGTTTTCACTTTTCAGCTCATTTGTTGAATACAATGTTGCGGGAGTTTATTTTGCTTCGCCGGATGATTTTGCGGAAAATATTATATATATTGATACATTGGGAAGAAATCTTTCAAAGAATCTTCTCTCTGACATCAGTTACGACTTTTTCAGAACAATGGAAGAACACAAAAGCGTAAAAGAATTTAAATTTGAAGTCGTAAGGATGCTGTTGGGCAAAGAACTTGATTATCAATTTACGGATTTAACCTCAAAAATTGTTATTCCTTTGATATTTGATAAAAAACTAATAGGCGGAATTTGCTTCTATACCCGCCACGACGTTGATTATTCGTCTTTCAGATATTTTGATATTATGATAAGCGAATTGCTGGCAATATTCAAAATGAAATATCAATATACAGAAAAAGAGTTTATGTCTGTATTGGACGGTTTAACGGGATTGTATAACAGACGTCAGTTTGAAATCGGTTTGGAGCAGGAACACAACCGTACAAAAAGACATCCTTCGGATTTCTCGCTTGCCATACTTGATATAGACTTTTTCAAAAAGGTAAACGACACGTACGGACACCAATACGGAGATTATGTACTGAAAACCGTTGCCGATTTAATGAAACAATCTTTCAGAAAAACCGACCTTTTATACAGATACGGCGGGGAAGAATTGGTTATGATTATGCCAGAAACGAATATAGAAGGAGCTGTAATACCTGTACAAAGACTAAGAAGAATGGTTGAAGAATACGATTTTGATTACAACGGAGTGAAAGCAAAAGTTACCGTAAGTATAGGACTTACAATGAACTATCCGGATTTGGCAACTGCGGCAGATGTATTAAAATCAGCGGACGAAGCTTTATACAGAGCTAAAGAAGAAGGCAGAAACAGGGTTATATTACATGAACAATAATTATATTGAACAGAAAAAAAATACTCATTTGTATTTTCAAGTCGGGAATAATAAGTACGCAATAAGCTCTGAAAACGTGCTTGAAATAATGAAACTGCCCGCCCTTGATTATCCGCAAAAACTTCCGAATAACATTATAGGGCTTTTAAAATACAACAACTTTGTTATTAATGTCCTTGATATCAGGTTTTACTTAAATATAGAAGTTACGCCGTATACTACGCACAACGAACTTTTGATAGTTAAAACCGATGAAGTAATATTCGGCATAATTACGGATAAAATAATCGGAATATTGCCTTTTGATTCTGCACTTGTCGACCAAATTCCGTTTGTCGACAGTAATATGATAATAGATTCATTATACAAACTGAATGAAGAAACTATCTCTATTGTTAACATTTATGCTTTAGAAAATTTGTTAAAAAAACATAGTGAAACCGAACCTTCTTTTGATATAACGGCTTTAATGCCGCAAGATGAAGCATCTAAATCGTTAATGGTTAAACGTGCGAGAGAAATCGTTGAAAAATCCGCACTCAGACTTGCCGCAGGCGGAATACATGTCAGCAACAAATATATTTCATTAAATCTTAATAACGATTTTTACTGTATTTCTTTGGATTATGTAAAAGAAGTTCTTAAAGATACATCTATTACAAAAGTTCCGGGGACACCGGATTTTATTGAAGGGATAATGAACCTTAGAGGAGATTACATCACGGTTATAAACCTGAAAAAGTTTTTGGGCTTGCCTGAAGGCCCTGAACTTGACAAAAAACCGGTTATTATAATAAAAAGCAACGAAATGAAATTGGCGCTTCTGATTGACAAAATTAATGAATTGTTTGAGTATCAGGAATTGGAAGCGGAAGAAATGTCAGACAGTTATTATGCTACGGAATTTATAAACGGAATGACTTTGTACACAGTTCTTAATATAGAAAAAATAGCATCTGATAAAAGAATTATCGTAACCGATATGTAAAAATTTATCATTCAGAAAACAACAAGAAAGGTATTTTTATGGCATTTGAATCAAAAATAAGACCTATATATTGGGAAAACGGCGTTTCAAAAATGCTTGACCAAACTATAATTCCTTATGAATACAAATATGTTGATATTACGGACGGGCAGCAAATGTTTGATGCAATAAAGAATATGATAGTAAGAGGAGCGCCGGCAATCGGTATAGCAGGCGCGCAGGGAATAGTTTTGTACGCAATTGAAGGGGCAAAAAAGTATACTGACGTTCAGGCTTTTAAAGAATGGCTGATTGACAAAGCCGAATACATGTCGACTTCAAGACCTACAGCGGTAAACCTTATGTGGGCATGCAAACAGCAAAAAGAAATTATACAAAATTCAGAATCAGATATAAACGGAATTATAAAAGAATTGGAAGAAAAAGCTGTTGAAATTGAACTGGATGACATTGAAAGATGCAAAAAGATTGGTGATTACGGTGCGGAAGTTGTACCAAAAGGAGCAACAATTCTCACGCACTGCAATGCGGGAGCTTTAGCAACGGGCGGATACGGAACGGCGCTTGGGGTTGTGCGTTCTGCTTACGCCAAAGATAATACGGTTCAGGTTTTTGCTGATGAGACAAGACCTCGTCAACAAGGTGCAAGACTTACGACATTTGAGCTTGCAATGGACGGAATACCTGTAACACTTATTACAGACGGTATGTGCTCATACTTTATGAATAAGGGGATGATTGATATGGTTGTGGTCGGAGCGGACAGAATTGCCGCAAATGGCGACAGCGCAAACAAAATCGGTACTTATACCGTAGCTATAGCAGCCAAGTATCATAATATACCTTTTTATATAGCGGCACCTCTTTCAACGATTGACAGATCAATTGCAACGGGAAAGGAAATTCCGATAGAGGAGCGTTCAAGAGAAGAAGTAACTCATATAAACGGGAAACGTATATGTGCGGAGGGAATAAATATTATAAATCCGGGCTTTGACGTAACTCCGCATGAACTTATAGCGGGGATTATAACGGAAAAAGGCATTTTAAGACCTGATTATAACAAATCAATTGCGGAAGCGTTTGAGCTATAAGCCGTTAGCAGGCGCATATAAAATTTTTGACAAAATACTTTACAACGAACTGTTTTTTGTGTAAGATTACATAGTTACCAATTAAATAGTTATGGAGGAATGCCAGAGCGGTTGATTGGAGCGGTCTTGAAAACCGTCGTGCGTGCGAGCGTACCTAGGGTTCGAATCCCTATTCCTCCTCCATTTAAAAGCCACATTGTGTGGCTTTTTTGTTATAGTTTAACAGGACATTTTATTTGAACGATTAAAATGATTATTCGGCAAAGTTTAGTGTGTATTTAGGTTTGGGCGGTCGGAAAAAATCTTTTTATGCGTTACCAAATGGGACGAAATGTCACTTTATTTGCTCTTATTGTCCGGCAAAAGTCCGGGGAAAAGATTTTTGCATGACCAACTATAGCCTGCATTCCCCC
>CADCOS010000021.1 GCA_902803165.1 uncultured bacterium
GTCTGCTGTGGGTAAAATTTCAGGTATAGAGCTGGCTTCAAATGCATTCCAATCAGTTATACCGTTCTTCCCTATAATACTTTCAATAATTGCGGTATTATTTGCACTATCAACTTTGATTAGCTGGGCTTATTACGGACAAAAAGCATGGACATTCCTTCTTGGAGAAGGCAAAAAAAGAGTTTTATTGTTCAATCTGATTTATTGCTTATTTATAATAATAGGTTCTGCGATGAATGTTCAGTCAATAATCAATATTACTGATGCTATGATGGTTTCAATGTGCGTTCCGAATATTATAGTTCTTTATATTTTAGCTCCTGAAATAAAGCGGGATTTGAAAGATTATCTTGTAAGACATAATATGAAGTTTATAAAATTCTAGTTTTTAAGAGGGCGTTTTTGATGTTTTTTAAACATATAAAAACTAATATGGAAACTGAAATTGAGGAACAATCCAAGATTATTCCCTATATTTTGATGAAGTATATTGATTCGCAAACAGGGGAAATAAAATTGAATTTACCTCAAAATATAAGAAAAATAGTTCTTGTAGCAAGCGGATCTTCTTATCATTGCGCAAGGTTTGCGGTGGATTTGGTTGAGAAAATTTCTAAAATTGAAACAAGGGCAATTTATTCAAGTGAATTTTTACTTAAAAACTTGATTCCTCATGATGAAAATACTTTGTATATTTTCATAACTCAATCAGGAGAAACATCAGACACATTAAAGAGTGTTGAGCGTGTTAAATCTGAAACCGGACTGCCGACGCTATGTATAACAAATAATGAAAATTCTTCGATATGGAACAGTTGTGATTACAAAGTTGCGTGTTATGCAGGTGAAGAACACGGAATCGCGGCAACAAAATCGTTTACATCTCAAATGTTGTGTTTGATATTAATTTCTTTAAACCTAATTGAAAATGCTGAAGAAGAAAATGTTACAAAGAGCTACAAAGAATCACTTTTTCATCTGCCGGCAATAATTGAAAAAACCTTTGCGAAAAGAAAATTAATCCAAAATTTTGCAAAAGTTTTGGCAAAACAAGATACTGTTATACTTACTGCTGACGGAATTTCATATTCAATTGCAAAAGAAGGTGCTTTAAAAATAAAAGAGACTTCTTATAAAAATATATCTGCAGCAATATTGGGCGAATTTATGCACGGGCATGTAGCAGTTTTGAATAATAAAAAATCGCTTTTAGTATTTATTTCAGTAGACAAAGTTTCCGAGCGCTCGGTTCATAATTTAATAAAAATAAAAGAAGACTATTCGCCAAAACTTGCGGTAATAGGAATTTCTGATACAAAAATTAAGCCTGATTGGCATTTAAATGTTGAATGTGAAAACGAAATACAACAATTGTTTGCTAATGTTGTATTCTTGCAGCTTACAGCACTGGAAACAGCGTTGCTGTTAAACAGAAATGTTGACCATCCGAAAGGATTGCACAAAGTCGTTGTTGACAGCTCCGTTTAGCCGTTGGTTCCGTCTTTATAACGTGCGCTGCGTGCATTTATTGCGTAACATGTTCTTTGCAATCTTTGTGAAAGTGCAAACATGTTTCTTTGAATAGTTGCGACGTCATTCATAACTTCCAACATTTTGTTCGGATCGACCAGCGATTCCATAGTATCATGGTTGTCAACTTTTTCATCAGCGTATTTTTTTACTAAAAGTTTGTCAATGTAATCTCGTGCCCCAACTGCCATAATAAAATTCTCCTAAAAAACTTAACTTATATTTCCCTTATATATATAAAGTTTTTTAAAGAGTAAAAATTGCGTAATGTAAACAAATGTAAAAGAATTATATTGAGAAGCTCACCCCTTGAAAAAAGTTTATGTTGTTGTTAACATCAAGACAATACTTGGGATGTAAAATTTGCATTTACAAATCTTAACAAACAGTCAATAACATGGCAAATTTAAAATTTTTCAAGTGTTTATATATATAGATTTATGTGTGTAAGGAGTCGTCCATGGAAATTAGCGCTATTAATTCAATCAGACCTGCGTACGGATATTCAGTGTTAAAAAAGAAAAATCCGATATCAGTTGACAATAGTGTAAGTTTCAATAACATAAAAGTTCTGTCATTTAAGGCAGGAAATCCTAATCATGTTTTGCATATATGCGGAGAAATGAAACCTTTCGCTACCTCCGGTGGTGTGGCTACGGTTGTCGAAGATTATAAAGTCCATAATGTTGCAAGTGCAACAGAATCCGGTAAAAAGACTTTTGTGGCACCATACTATAATGGTAAAGTTACTTACGATAAAAGCGGTAACAAAAAAGGTGTTCAGATATGCAGGGTACCGCAAAATCTGCCGGAGGGACACCCTCTAAAAGGAAAAGAAGGACAACCGATACAAATAAATGTAGATTTAAGTGAAAATACAATTGAAGATGTTGTGTTATCTAAGAAAAATTATGTGTTGTTAGAGGAAGTTGAATCTAAAACAATGACATGGGGGTTAGAAGAGAAAGCTCCTATAAAATTACTCAAAGTTGTGGCAGATTCAAATAATAAGCCGATAAAGGATGATATATATGTAATATTTTCAGAGGCTACGGCTTATGCTCCTGCACCTTATGCGGACGGTTCTTATTCCTCTGAAGCGAAGAAATTAGTGAATTCATGGCAAGGTGATCCTTATGCAAAATTCGATAAAGCGGTTGTTGAATTTATGGATACAATATGTAAAAAATCAGATATAAATCCGGGCACATTCTGTTTATCAGATTCTCAAGCCGCTTGGTTTCAACATTTTGCAGCTCAAAGGAATTTAGCGGGAGACGAAAATTTTAAAAATATAAAATGTCAGCAAGTAGGTCACAATTTAGGTGACGGTTACATAGGAAAAACTTCACCAAGAAATATGTTGGTAGATTTAGATTTGCTTTCTCCTGATGAAATAAAAGCTATGCTTAAATCACCGGAATATCAGGAAGCTCTTGCAGGCGGTGAATATTCCGAAAATAGATATTTGCAAAGATTTTTCAAAGGTATGAAGGCAAATGATAAATTCTCAGCTATGGGCGTAGCCGTTCATTATACGAATGCCGGATTCACTCAAATGAATACCGTTTCGGAAGGATATGCTAAGAGTGTTGTATCAAATAACGAAGTTGCGCCATCTTTATATAAAGATTTAAAAGCGCTATCTGAAAAAGGATTGTTTTACGGTATAACAAATGTACTTCGCAGCGGTAAAACACCTTTTGATGAGAATATCGGTTTGCCGGCATATTCAAATCCATTCCAAGTGAAATTAAAAAGCGGGGAGGAAGTCGTACTAGAGCCGTTTAAAATGCTTTCTAAAGATGTAAAAGGACTTTCAACTGAAGAATTATATAATTTAATCCAAAAAACTAAACTTGAAAACCAAATTAACTTTATAGAAAGATTTTTACCAAAATTCGACGGTGCTCAATATTTGGATAAGGCGCAAGGTAAATATTTACCGAATGGCGATGCCGCGATAAGAGCAGGTATGACAGGAAAAGGCAATGAAGTTTTATACACAATTGATCAAAAATATGTAGATTTGCTGAAAAAGAACTTAGAAACAATAAAACAAGGAAAAGAGATAGCTCCTGCTGACTCGGTTGAAGTATTAACAAGTTGGGGCAGAATGGACTTCCAAAAAGGTTTTGACGAAGTTATGATGACTTTCCAAAAATTTGTCGACAAACATCCGGAAAAAAATATTCTGCTTATTTTAGGCGGAGATATGTCAAACAGTCCTGAAGAAGCTAACAGAGTTAAAAACCTTGCAAAACTATTTTCAAAAGATCCTAAATACAAAGGTAAATTTATTTTGATGGATGGTTTTGCCCCGGGTAATCCGATGGGTTGGATGGCAGATTTACCAATGTTTCTTTCAAGATTTGCACCTTGTGAACTTACTGACTACGAAGTACAAAAATTGTTAACGCCGGCTTTGGTTACAAATTGCCAAGGTTTGGGACAGAAGAATTTTGATATTGATGATAAAGATCCAAAATTGGCAGAAAAGGCTAACGGTTATAAAACCGTTCACGAATATTACACTCCAAGAGATGAAATTATAAAAACTCTTAAAGAAATGAATGAACAGGACAATGAAACCTTAAAATCATTCGAAAAATCATGGAATAGTGCGGTAAAGACAATAAAAACGCGATATAAATATGCACTTAATAAAGAAATCAAACAAGAAGAAATTGACAAGATTCTTTTAGGCGAAATTCCTCCGTTTGATAAAGTTATCGGAGATAAGGTAAAATCTTATCAAAATGCGCTTCGTGATTTAAGAGATGAATTAATATCTATAGAAGCTACGGGAAGGTTAGATAGAATTTATTCATTAACAAAAGAAGACAGAATAAAAATGTTGGATAATTTAAGAAAAACAACATTCAACTGGGAAGACAACCAATCGGCCGCAAATACTGAAATATCATCAGGTCAAAAGTACAGAGAAGCATTCCATAGACCTGCTCCGGAAATCAATAAAACAGATATTATCGGTTATGGAGTTGATAAACCTAAATTGGATACAAAGCCAAAATCAGAACCTACATTTGCACAAAAGTTAAGAGCTTTTGCAAATAAAACGGAAGGTCGTTGGGTAATCGGAACTGTGGCAGCAGCAGCATTAATCGGTGTAGGATGTGCGTTTGCCCACAGAAAAGATCCTAAAGACGAAAAGGTAAGTGACAATTTAGCACTTATCGGTTAAGATTAATATATGATAGTAAAAACATATATTGTACCGCCGATTGAGAATAATGATTATCTTTTGATTGATGAGGAGACAAGAGAGGCTGTCCTCATTGATTGTTCGTCGCCGTTAATTTGGACAAAAGTACCCTGCTCATGCGGAGATGCAGCTGTTAGTACAACAGGCGCAAATCGGGAAGAGTTTAAAAATATTAAACTAAAATATATTTTATTAACTCACGGACATTTTGATCATGTAGGAGGACTAAATTTTTGCCGTAATGAAAAAGAGAATGTTCCGGTTTATATGCACAAATCGGATTTAAGTTTAGTCAGCAAAATAAATGACTATACCCAAATGATGGGTTTGCCGGAATCAGAAATTCCCCGGATTGATAATTTTATTTTAGACGGAGATATTATAAAATTCGGAACTTATGAAATAAAAGTTCTTCATACCCCCGGTCATACTCAAGGCGGTGTCAGTTATTATGTCGACGGAAAACTTTTCTCCGGCGATACTATATTTCGAGAATCTGTAGGCAGATGTGACTTGGAAGGCGGAGACTTTGATATGCTTGTAAACAGTATCAAAACAAAGATTTTTACGCTCCCTGATGAAACAGAAATTTATCCGGGACACGGAAAACCTACAACAGTAGCGTGGGAAAAAGAACACAATTTTTACGCTTAAAATTATTGTTTGAATTTATCAAAATTTTCCGGATGATTTGAATTTGATAAAATTATTTCATAATATTCGTTCTTATCGATATTAACACCCATATTTTTAGTATTAACAACGAACTTTTTTTTCTTTTTTGAAGGTTTGTATGGTTTATTTTCCATAACTTATAATCTCGTTATTTTCGCCAACCTGAACTATTGTCGGTTTGTGATTTTTAATTTCATCTTCAGTCATTTGAGCATAAGTGACCACAATAATCTTATCTCCTGCCTGAACTTTTCTTGCAGCAGCTCCGTTAACACAAAAACATTTAGAACCTCTTTGGCCTTTGAGTGCATAAGTTTGAAATCTTTCTCCGTTATTAATATCAAGAATTTCAACTTTTTCCCATTCCCGAATATTGGCTTTTTCAAGAAATTCTTCATCAATTGTAATTGAACCGACATAATTCAAATTGGAATCTGTTATAGTCGCTCTGTGAATTTTGGAGTGTAAAAACTCAAATAACATATCTATATTTCCTCGTGCTTCATCAATATATTACCACAAAAAATAAGATATAAGTATAATAGAATAAAATTTTGATACAAGTTTTAATAACATTGTGTTTGAGAAAGGAGTTAAATATGCTAGAGCTTTTTATTTTAGAGACGTGTCCTTATTGTAAAAAAGTTATGAAATTTATGGACGAAAACAATATAAAATACAGAAAAATAGATATTGCAAATAAAGAATCGGAAGAGTCACTTATAAAAATCGGAGGGAAACGTCAAGTTCCGTTTATGGTTGATAAAGATAGAAATATCCAGATGTATGAATCGTCTGATATAATAGAGTATGCTAAAACATTAAAATAAAAAGCAACCGCCGTACTTGTAACAACAAGTACGGCGATATTTGAAAGGACAACTAATTATTGTATCTTTTTCTAACGCAGTTTATTTATTATAGTAAGTTCAATGCCATTTGAGGCTGTTGGTTTGCTGTCTGTAACAATGTTGCTGCAGACTGTTGAAGGATTTGGAATTTAATATAGTTTGACGATTCTTTAGCTATATCAGTATCCTTCAGTGTGGAAATTGACTCTGTCAAATTTTCTCTTTGAATATCGGTTGAAGCAATAGCAGAATCCAATCTGTTCATATAAGCACCGATTTTTGTTACCCTTAGAGAAACATTGTCAATTGCATAGTCAATATTATCTATAAATGCACGAGCTGAGCTGTCGTTTCTATAAATAGCATTAACCATTTGACCGATTGTAAAGTTTTGTGCGCCGCCTTTAATAGTTGCACTGCCTGTTGCGAATACTATATCACCATTTTCAGCCATAGCAGCTGCGAGTGCTGATGCATAATATTGATCAGGTATATAAACAATATCTTCGCCAGGCTTTAATACATTACCGGAAGCATCTGTAGGTTCACCTTTTGAATTAATGTATCTTGCTTGATAACAAAATTCATCCGTCTTTGTAGTGCTTGTTCTCAAATCAATGTAACCGGGTTTATCTTCGGTCGATTTAGCAATTGATCTAAAGCCCATAATAGTAGTTGCCATTGCCGCTTTGAATAAGAATGCATCCATCTTAATTACGCAGCGCTTGTTTGAGTATAAACCTACTTGAAGATTAATATCTTCAGTTCTTGAACCGTCAAGCAGATAGGTATCATTGAAGTCTGTAATAGTACATAGACGATTTATTTCATCCATTCTTTGTTCGACTTCCGTTCTGATTGCATTTAATGATGCCGAACCGTATGTACCGTTAGCTGCTTGCATCGTTAAATCTCTGATTCTCTGTAAGTATTCGTTTAAGATATCTAACACACCTTCTTGAGTTGTTAACATATCTAACCCCATACTTGCATTGGTTTCGATAATATCGTAACCGTTTACTTTTGCCTGCATTCCCTCGACTACGGAATAGCCGGCTGCGTCATCCTTACCGGAGTTAATCTTAAATCCTGTAGACAATCTTTCCATAGAAAGATTCATTCCTCTAGTAGCTGACCTAAGATACTTTTGGGCAATGAGGGATGACAAATTCGTGTTGACTGTTAATGTAGAAATTGATCCCATGATAAATGTCCTTTCAAATTTTCCTTTCACATTCGTTTACGGCAAGAATTTTTAAAACTTTACAACTTTAGTTAGAGAATCCTCCAAACGGATGAGAAGAATGTCTGAAATTGGCTCGACAAGCGTGTTTCGAAAATGACGAAAAATTGAATAAAAAGACGTTTTTAAGTTATTCTACAACTTTAGTTATAGAAAATTTTGTACATGACAATACATAATAATAAAGGTAATATAATAATATATTGTAAATTTTTGTAAAAATTTATATAAAACAAAACTACCCTGTTGACTCATATTTTTGTTTGTTTTACGATTATTCTGCTATAGCCGAATTTTATGCCGTAATGCAAAAATTTGCAGAGGCGGACATTTTGGTAAATAGTGGTAAATAACTAATATAAAGGAATTAAAAATGACAACAGGTACAAGACAAAGAATTAGAGTTTGTTTGAGATCATACGAACACAAATTGGTTGATGTATCAGCTGAAAAAATCGTAGAAACAGCAAAAAGAACAGACGCTAAAGTAGCCGGTCCTATTCCTTTACCAACAAAAAGACGTATTTATTGCGTATTACGTTCACCACACGTTGATAAAAAATCACGTGAACATTTTGAGATTAGAACTCATAAGCGTATTATCGATATTTACGAACCTACTCAACAAACTACAGAAGAATTGAGTAGATTAGACTTACCTGCTGGGGTAGATATAGAAGTTAAGCTGTAAGCTTGATTCGAAACACTGGCTCAGAAATTTGAAAATTTAATAATAGCATTATGCATATAATGTGAACTACAGCGGGGTGTAAATACAAGGTAAGATTTCCCTCGCAGGGGTAAACCCTAAAATTGGTAAAGAGACTAAAGGTAGCGCTCGCAAGAAGTAAGGCATAGTTTATGAGACATGTTTTTGTGTCTTGGAATTAATGCCGGAAAGGAAAAAACATGACACTAGGTGTAATAGGAAAGAAATTAGGAATGACTCAAATTTTCGATTCAGAAGGTTTGGCAGTTCCGGTAACCGTTATTAAAGTTGATAAAACTGTAGTAACTCAAGTTAAAACAGTTGAAACAGACGGTTATAATGCTATACAGGTAGGTACTGTTGCAGCTAAGGAAAAACACTTAACAAAAGCTGAATTAGGTCATTTCAAGAAAAACGGCTTAGAAAATTTCAGACATTTGCAAGAATTCAGAGTTGAAAACCCTGCTGACTATAAGGTTGGTCAGGAAATCGATTTATCAGTTCTTTCAAATATAGAAAAAGTAGATGTAACAGGAACTTCAATAGGTAAAGGTTTCCAAGGTACTGTTAAAAGATGGAACTTTGGAAGAGGACCTATGGCTCACGGTTCAAAAAATCACAGAGAACCTGGTTCAATAGGTGCAGGTACAACTCCTAGCCGTGTTATCAAAGGAAAAAGAATGGCAGGTAACATGGGTAATGAAAGAGTTACAATTACAAAATTAAAACTCGTTAAAGTTGATTCTGAAAACGGTTTAGTTTTAATTAAAGGTTCAGTTCCGGGTTCTGAAGGTAAATTGGTAACAATAGTTCCTTCCAGAACAAAATGGAATTAATAATAAAAGTGATCAAGTGATTGACTAATCAAGTGATCAAAGAGTAATTACAATCCGCTTCTGCCATATAAAGTTCGGAAGAGCAAGGGGTAGACGGAAAGCAAAAGGAAAAATAAAATGGCAAAACAATTATTAAACACAAATGGTGAAGCATTAGGCGAAATAACATTAGCTAAAGAAGTTTTTGGTGTTGAACCTAACTTACACGTAATGCATTTAGCATTAAGAAGACAATTAAATAACGCAAGACAAGGTTCAGCTTGTGCAAAGACTCGTGCTGAAGTTTCAGGCGGCGGAAGAAAACCATGGAAACAAAAAGGTACAGGTCGTGCAAGAGCAGGTTCAACAAGATCACCTTTATTTGCAGGCGGTGGTGTTGTATTTGGACCTAAACCAAGAAGCTTCGAAATCAATATGCCTCAAAAAGCAAGAAAGCTGGCTCTTAAATCAGCTCTTTCAGCAAGAGAAGAAAATATTATTGTAGTAAAAGATTTCTCTGCAATCAGTGAACCTAAAACAAAATTAATGGCAGGTATTATTAAATCTTTAGAATTGTCAGGAAAAATTTTGGTTATTGCTGATACAGCAGCTGAAGAAAATAAAAACTTAAGTCTTGCTGCGGGTAACATTCCTTCAGTAAAACTTTTGTTACCGACTAACTTAAATGTAAAAGATTTATTAGAAGCTGATTTTGTTGTCATGACTGAAAAAGCTGTAAATGATATAACTGAGAGGTTACAATAATGACTAGAACAAATAAAGAAAAATTATATGATGTAATTAAAAAGCCAATCATTACAGAAAAATCAATGATGGCAACTGCTCAGGGAAAATATACTTTTGAAGTAGATAAAAATGCTACAAAAATAGAAATTGCACAAGCAGTAGAATTAGCTTTCCCTGGCAGAAAAGTTAAGAAGGTTCAAACAGTTTACATGCCTTCTCACGAAAAAAGAATGGGTATGAAATTCGGCAGAACAGATTCTTCAAAGAAAGCAATCGTTACTGTTGAAGGTGATCCAATCGAAGAATTAACAGCTATTTAGTAAATTGAAAATGGAAAGTGGGAAATTGAAAATAGTAAAAATATTTCAAAAGTACCAAACGAAATTTCAACTTATATAGATACAAACGGAAAACTGAATATAGAAAAAGGAATATTAAAAATAATTTTCCATTCTCCATTTTCAAATTTCCATTAGCAAAAAGCCAAAAGAAGCCTTAAAAGGTTAAAAAAAAGATAATAATAGGAGAAAAATAAAAATGGCAACTCGTAAAATTAATCCGACATCTCCGGGACAAAGAGGTATGATAAAGAGTGATTATCAAGAAATCACCACATCAACTCCTGAAAAATCTTTATTGATGAAAATAGCTAAGACTTCCGGACGTAATAATACCGGTAGAATTACATGCCGTCACAAAGGAGGCGGAGTAAAACAGTCTTATCGTATTATCGATTTCAAAAGAGAAAAATTCGGAATTCCGGCAACAGTTCAAACTATTGAATATGATCCAAACAGAAATGTAAGAATTTCATTAGTTTGTTATGCTGACGGTGAAAAAAGATATATCTTAACTCCGGAAGGTTTAAATGTCGGCGACGTTATTTTAAGCGGTACTGACGTAGCAATTCAAACAGGTAACGCTTTACCATTGGAATTGATTCCATTAGGTACAATTGTTCATAATATTGAACTTATTCCTGGCAGAGGCGGTAAAATGGTTCGTTCTGCAGGTAATTTTGCTCAAGTTATGGCAAAAGAAGGAAATTATGTAACCGTAAAATTACCTTCAGGCGAAATGAGAATGGTTAGAAAAGAATGTATGGCTACAATCGGAACTCTTGGAAATTCAGAATTCAAGAACTTAAAGATTGGTAAAGCCGGCAGAAA
>CADCOS010000022.1 GCA_902803165.1 uncultured bacterium
GCTGCGGTTCTTGGGGCGGCAACGCTGTATCAGGTAATATCGGTGTTGAACACTTATTAAACTATAAGACTGTAGCAGAAAGAAGAGAAAATATGTTATGGTTCAAGGTTCCTCCGAAAGTTTATTTCAAAAGAGGCTGTTTAGATTTGGCTCTTAAAGAACTAAAAGGTAAAAAACGTGCATTTATTGTAACAGACCGTTTCTTATTCAATTCAGGTGCGGTTGAAAATATAACAAGAATTTTAGACGAAATCGGAATTGATCATCAGGTATTCTTTGATGTTAAGCCGGATCCTACAATTGCAACGGTTAAACAAGCTATGGAAATTGTTAAACCTTATGAACCGGACGTAATTATTGCACTTGGCGGCGGTTCACCGATGGATGCAGGTAAGATTATTTGGTTATTATATGAACAACCTGATACAAACTTTGCCGATATCTCAATGAGATTTATGGATATCAGAAAACGTATCTGCCAGATTCCTGATTTAGGACAAAAAGCAACAATGGTTTGTATTCCAACTACATCAGGTACAGGTTCTGAAGTTACTCCGTTCTCAATTATTACCGATGAAAAAACTCATTATAAATATGCAATTGCGGATTACGCTTTAACACCTAACATGGCAATTGTTGATCCGAACTTTGTAGACGGTATGCCGAAAGGCTTGACAGCAGCATCAGGTATTGACGCTCTTGTACACTCGCTCGAAGCGTATGTATCTTGTATGGCTACAAACTTTACAAATTCAAATGCTTTAGAGGCAACAAAATTAGTATTTAAGTACCTTGCTCGCTCTTATAATGAAGGTGCTAATGATCCGATTGCAAGAGAGAAAATGCACTATGCCGCAACTATTGCAGGTATGTCATTTGCAAACGCATTCTTAGGATTGTGCCACTCAATGGCTCACAAACTTGGTGCTATGTATAACATTCCTCATGGTGTAGCAAACGCCTTATTAATAAGACAAATCATCAAATTTAACGCAACGGATAAACCTACAAAACAGGCTATTTTCCCTCAATACAAATATCCGAACGCTAAAACTAAATACGGTCAAGTAGCAGACGAACTCGGTTTGGACGGAAAGAATGATGACGAAAAAGTTGAATTATTGATTAAAGCGGTTGACGAACTTATGACAGAAATCAACTTGCCAAAATCAATAAAAGAATTTGGCGTTAAGGAAGAGGAATTTATGGCAAATCTTGATACTTTGGTTGAAAGAGCATTTGATGACCAATGTACCGGTGCAAATCCAAGATATCCTCTTATGAGCGAAATCAAGAAAATTTTCCTTGATGCGTATGAAGGAATTGTTTAAATTGAAAGTGGAAAATAGAAAGTGGAAAATTTATAAACTTCCGCTTTCTATTTTTGCTACTACATTCGAGAAAGAGATAACATGAATATTCCTGACAAAGTTATAAATCGTTTAACAATGTATCATTTTATTCTTGATGATATCAGAGAAGATGAAAAATATATATCAAGTACCAAATTTGCAAACCTTTTGAACATTGATAATTCGCAGGTCAGAAAAGATTTAAAATATATTGATAATCAGGACGGCTACAGGGGTAAATGCAGAGTCGGATATGAAGTACTTAAGCTCAAGAACAAAATTGAAGAGTGTTTGGGGTTTAAGAAGACAAAAGATGTATTTATTGTCGGTGCGGGTAATCTTGGTTCAGCTTTAGCAAAATATGACAGTTTTCAAGACTATGGTTTAAATGTGCTTGCTATGTTTGACAAGGATCCGAAAAAAATCGGAACTGTTATTAACGGGAAAGAAGTTTTTGATATATCGAGAGTAGGAAATCTTGCACAAAGGCTTGGTGTTGAGACAGCAATACTTACTGTCCCAAAAGAATATGCTCAAGGAGCGGCAAATTATCTCGCAGGCTCCGGCATAAAATATATTTGGAATTTTACAACCTGCATTTTGGATGTGCCAAAAGATGTGAAAGTATGGAATGAAAATTTAATCGGAAGTTTTTTACAATTTACAAACGGAAATAAGGAAAAATAAAATGACAACTGAAATTAAAATATGTATGGGCAGTGCTTGTTTTGCAAAAGGAAATCTTGACAATCTTGAGTACATAAAAAATTACATATCAGAAAACGGACTTGAAGCAGATATATCAATAGTTGGAGCTTTATGTGAAAACAAATGCGACATAGGTCCGAGAGTAATAATAAACGAAAAAGAATATACCAATGTTACACAAGAGCAGCTCTATGAGATTTTGGAATCATACAAAAAAATTATGAATTTAGATAAGTAAAAAGAGGGTTTGAAATATGGAAAAACAACATCCTGTTTATACATTAAAAAATGAATGTAATGACTGTTACAAATGTGTCAGAGGATGCCACGTAAAATCTATCAGAATACAGAGCGGAAGTGCTTCTGTTATTAATGAAAAATGTATCGGCTGCGGTCATTGTGTCACAATTTGTCCTGCGGGTGCAAAAAAAGTAAGAAGCGATATTGATGTTGTAAAAGCATTATTTTTGACGGGTAAAAAAGTCTATGTATCGCTTGCACCAAGCTGGGCGGGAATATATAACATTTCAAAAGAAAAAATGACAGCAGTACTTAAAAAACTCGGGTTTGCAGGAGTATCGGAAACAGCACTCGGAGCTCAGGAAGTTTCCATACAGACGGCAAAAATATTAAACGATGCCGAAAAAGGTTTATTTATATCATCCGCCTGTCCTGTTATTGATGATTACGTAAGAATGTATGAATCGAATTTTTCAAAATGTATTACTCCTATTGCATCACCGGCTTTAACGCATTGCGGATTATTAAAAGATATGCTCGGCGATGATATAAAAGTTGTATTTATAGGGCCATGCGTCGCAAAGAAAAATGAAGCGGATAAACACCCCGATTTGATGTCTGCTGCCTTAACTTTTGACGAATTAAATTATTGGATAAAGGAAGAATTTATTGATATTGAAAACATAGAAACGGATGATTCCTGTCATTTCATTCCCGAAAACTCTTATGAAGGAGCTTTATACCCTCTTGAAGGCGGAATGAATGAAACGATTAAAAGAGTCGGTATTGATAAAAATGACGTAACATTTATTTCCGTAAGTTCATTGGAGGGTTTTGACAAAGCTCTTCAAAATCTTAATCCTGAAAAAATAGAGAACAAAATATTCTTGGAAGCACTCGCATGCACAGGCGGATGTATAAATGGTCCATGTGTATCCAGTGATAAATCAAGAATAATGATTACATCAGATATTTATGCTAATACTCAATTTAGAGATACTGTTCCAAAAGAACCGAGAAAAGTAGTTCCGGTAGAATACACACCGATTCCTGTTGAAAAAATTGAGTATTCTATTGACCAAATTACTAAAGCATTAAGAAAAATCAGCAAACACTCCGAAGAAGATGAACTTAACTGTGCGGGATGCGGATATGCAAGCTGCAGAGAATTTGTAAACGCACTCATTACAGGGGATGCAGAACCTTCTCAGTGCGTATCTTATATGAGAAAAATTGCGGTCAGAAAAGCTGCCGCAATGCTTAGATGCATGCCGTCAGCAGTCGTTATTGTAGATGCAAACTTAGAAATAGTAGAAGCAAATGATGCATTTGAACACATGTTTTTATCCGAAGAAATGTATGAAGTGTTTGCATCTCGCCAAAATGGCTTAACAGGCGCCTGCATAGACAGAATAGTAACCTTCCCCGAGCTGTTCAAATCAGCTCTTGATACGGGAAAAGACATACATCAGGAACACTATGCAATCGGAGATAAAGTTTTTGATATAAGTATATTTACAATTGAGGATAACGAGCTTGTTGGTGCGGTTATTTCAGATGTTACAAAATCAGAAATGGACAGAAGTAAAATCGCACAAAAAGCAAGAGAAGTTATTACAAAAAATATAGCTACTGTTCAGGAAATTGCAAGTCTTTTAGGTGAACACATGGTTGAAACCGAATTGCTGTTAAATTCTATTGCAGAAGGCTATGATTCCGGCTCAAAAGAGGATAACAAATAATGTTTATTGATATAGCTTGTTCACAAAAAAAGAAATATAACCAAAACGCTTACGGTGATTTTTTCGCATCAAACAGATTCCCTAATATGAACCGTGTTGTTGCCGTTCTTTCAGACGGCTTGGGAAGCGGTATTAAAGCTAATATATTGGCTTGCATGACTGCTACAATGCTTTTGAAGTTTATGGAAAATCATTTCGATATCGAAAAATCTTGCGAAATTATTATGAATTCACTACCTGTTTGTAAAGTAAGAGGAATAAGTTATTCTACATTTTCTGCTATAGATTGTTTTGAAGACGGTAAGGCAAAAATTGTAGAGGAAGGAAATCCTGACTTTATATGGATACGAAACGGTGAGGTTTTAAAACCGGAATGTCAGACAATTCAATCAAAAGATTTTAAAAATAGACGAATGAAGGTTTATAACATAAATCTTGAAAAATATGACAGAATTATTTTCTGCTCAGACGGTGCCACACAAGTTGCAATGGGTACAAAACGTTTTCCGTTAGGACTTGAGAGAGACGGTTTGATAAAAATTATACTTGATAAAATTAAACTCGAACCTGAAATATCATCTAAAGATTTAAGTGAATATTTGGTTAAACAAATTGAACTTATCGCTCCGAATAGAGAGCTTAAAGACGATACGTCAATACTTTCAATATATTGCCGTGATCCGAGAAAGTCCTTAATCTTTACAGGTCCTCCTTTCCACGGAGAAAAAGATAATTATTACGCAAAAACTTTTATGGAATTTAATGGTAAAAAAGCAATAGCCGGCGGAACAACAGCTAATATAATTTCAAGAGAATTGAATATTCCTGTCGTTGCAAAACTTTCCATGAATGCCGGCAAATTACCGGGGATTTCCGAAATGAAGGGAATAGATTTAGTTACAGAAGGAATTTTAACCTTAACAAAAACTTTGGAATATCTTGAAAGCGGTAAATATGAAGAAAATGCCGCAAAAATACTTATGGACTTTTTGCTCGACAGTGACGTTATAAGTTTTCTTGTAGGAGCTCAAATGAATAAAGCTCACTATGATCCTAATTTACCGATTGAAATTGAAATCAGAAAGAATATAATAAAACAAATGGCAAAAGTGTTAGAAGAAAAATATTTAAAAAAGGTTGATGTACAATTTGTATAAAGGAGCTTATTATGGCAAAAGTGGAAGTAAAAGTATGTTTAGGAACAACCTGTTTTGTAATGGGCGGGAATAATTTACAAGAATTAAATGAAATAATTCCTAAAAAATACGGTGATAAGGTAGAAATTACCGGTGCAAATTGTTTAGGTTTATGTTCTATAAATTGGGAATATTCGAAAGCTCCATATGTTAAAGTAAATGAAGAAGTTGTTGCGGATGCGACAGTAGAAAAAGTTTTAGAAGAAATAGAAAGACAATTAGGGAACCGGAATGAATAATAACGCAGGACAAGTAATACACTTAAAAAAAGAAATACTTGTAAGAATTATAAAAGCATTTTTATCAGATAACTTTGAAGAGCATACAAGGCTAATTCCGTATGACATGCGTCCCAAAGGAATGGAAGTGCCGTACAGATGCTGTATATATAAAGAAAGAGCTATTATAAAAGACAGAACTATAGCGGGGCTTGGGTTTGCTATTGAAGAAGATGATGAAACGACCTCTTTATCAACATACGCTAAAAAAGCATTAGAACGATCTGAAATAAGCGAAAAAAATCTTACTGTTTTACAGGCTGCGTGTAAAGGTTGTGCTACAAACAGAATTTATGTTACAGATTTGTGTCAGGGTTGTGTTGCAAGACCATGTCAATCTGCTTGCAAATTTGGTGCCGTATCAATTGTTAACGGACGTTCAATAATTGATGATTCAAAATGTAAAAAATGTCAAATGTGTGTGAAGGCTTGTCCTTACAATGCAATAGTTAAAATTACTGTACCTTGTGAAGAGGTTTGTCCTGTCAGCGCTATAAAAAAAGATGAGACAGGTTTTGCAAGTATTGATTACGAAAAATGTATAAATTGCGGGAAGTGTACTGTTGCATGTCCGTTCGGAGCAGTTCATGAGAGAAGCCAAATTATTGATATTTTAAAAGCTATAAAATCGGATAAAAAAGTTATTGCAATGATTGCGCCGTCTATTGCCGGACAATTCCCCGGAAATATTTATCAACTTAAATCTGCAATTATTCAAGCAGGATTTGACGATGTTTATGAAGTTGCACAAGGTGCTGATATTACAGCAAATAATGAAGCAAAAGAATTTGTTGAACGGACGGAAAAAGGTCAGAAGTTTATGACGACTTCTTGCTGTGCGGGATATAATCAGCTTATAAAAAAACACCTTCCGGAAATCAAACCTTTTGTGTCAGATACAAAAACACCTTTGTACTACACGGCGGAGATTGTTAAAAAAGAAAATCCGGATGCCGTTACGGTTTTTGTAAGTCCTTGTGTTGCAAAACGTGCGGAAGGTTATGAAAACCAAAATATTGATTACATTATGAACTACGAGGAACTTGGTGCATTGTTTGTAGCCAAAAAAGTACAAATCATGGATTGCAAAGAAGGTAAATATACTGTCGAAGCATCAAAACAAGGCAGAAATTTCGGATATTCAGGCGGAGTGGCAGAATCTGTAAAAGCATCTTTGCAAGATGAGAGTCAAGCAAAACCATGCGTAATAAACGGATTAAACAAAGACAGCATAAAACAATTAAAACAGTACGCATCAAGCGGTGAATGTGAAGGTTGCAATTTGATTGAAGTTATGTGTTGTGAAGGCGGATGTATAGGCGGAAATGCAACTATAAACAACCAAAAAACCGCAAAAAAACAAATCGATGCCTTTACTGCCAATAGCGATGATATTAGCAAGATATAGTTTGAATTAATTGTACCAATTTATCTGCAATAATTTTGTGAGAATTTTCATCATAGTGTAATCCGTCAAAATCCGAAGGATTAACAAATTTATTTACATCAAAAAACTCACAGCCATAAGTTTTTGCAATATTTTCGTAAATTTTTCCGACTTCTTTTGATTTAACAATGCTTGTTTCATCAAACTTGCACCTGAAATATCCTTGTAACATACTTTCTCTTAATATTACAGGCGGAATTATAATTATTTGCCTAGCATTTGTTTGAGCCGAAGTGATTATACGTTTCAAACCTTTTTCTATTTCGGGGAAATTTATATTATATTGAAACATCAAATCATTTGTGCCAATCCAAAGTATTAAAATGTCAATATCATCTGACTCTTTTATCAAATGCGGAAAGTATTGTAAACCCGAGAATAAGAATCCGTTTGGATTATCTGCAAAACCTGTCCTGTCACACATACCTTCATTTATAACTTCATATTCCGCTTTCAATTCTTTTTGCAAAACAGAAGTCCAGCGAGTATTATCGTCATATCTTGAACCGTCTTCGGGGTTGAATCCGAAAGTATTTGAGTCTCCATAACATACTATTTTTTTCATATTAAAATTCTAACTCAATACCTTAAATTTTTCACCATTAACACTCTTACCTATACCCCTTTACCCCTTTGAATTTCTCTGAATCAAGATATCTGATTACTCTTGCGGGATTTCCGACTACAACAGCATTATCGGGAACATCTTTGGTTACAACAGCACCCGCTCCGACAACCGCATTTTCACCTATCGTAACCCCCGGAAGAATAGTTACATTCACTCCAATCCAAACATTGCGTTTAATGTGGACAGGTTTACAAGTAATGATATATCTGTCATAAAAATCATGGTTGTTTGTTGCAATAGTACAATTCAAGGATATCATTGTGTTATCTTCAATAGTCAGCCCGCCTGCCGACATACATTGAAACCCGTTTAAAATAGTTACATTCTTCCCGATTTTAACTTTATCAGCTAAAATCGTAAAAATAGGCGGATGAATAACCGTATTTTCACCCAATGTATGATTAAAAAGTTCTTGAACGAGCTCCTGACATTCAGGAGTTGTCGGGTTTGTATGATTTATTCTAAAGCACAAATCCGAGCTCCTTTTTGCTTCTTCAATCCTTTCAGGACTTTGTTTTCTTACATCAATTCTGACTTCTTCCATGTTTATATTTACCCCTTTACACTCTTACCCATTTCATAAGCTTCTTTCATCGCAGGTTTATCTTTGATTTCCCCTTTTTGGTAAACGCCGTAACCATATATAATTCCGCATTCTTTTGCACCGTTTACACAGTCTGCATAACCTCTAAAGCATTCTATTGTTCTGTCCAAACCGTCTTTACTATCTGCACATGTTGCAATATAATAAAAACTTTTGTTTTTAACCTCTGTCCAACGAGCGACAGTTCGGTCTATCAAAGCTTTTAATTGTGCATCTATTGAATAGAAGTAAACAGGACTTGCCAGCACCAAAACATCTGCATCAATAATTTTTTGTAATATTTCAGCCATATCATCTTTTATGGCACATTCTCCGTTGTGTGTTTGACAATAATAACATCCTTTACAGTAATTTATATTCTTTTTTGAAACATTTATCTTTTCAACATCATTTCCTGATTCAATTGCGCCTTTCATAAATTCATCACATAAAAGGTCTGAATTTCCGCCAATTCTTGGACTTCCCGATAATATTAAAACTTTTTTGCTCATAATTATCTCCTCTGTTTAATCAATTCGTTCATTTAATACAGATATAATAGCATAAATTTTATCGGTTATTTTTTCTTTGTACAAAACATAAAAACTTTTATATACGGTTTTAATACCTGCTTTTTATGTTATAATTCAAAATGTAATTAATAAATATTTAAATAATAAGAAAAATGCAGAGTATGAAAATTAATAAAAAACAGCTTTTAACTTTTATAATATTATCTTGTTTTGTATTGACTTCTTTCGATAACGTTCAAGCGTTCTCTTTTAAGAAAAATACAAAAAATACCCAGGCAGTAAATGTTACAAAAACAAAAGGGGTAAATAAGGGGGTAAACAAAGGGGTAAATAATAAAAAGAATGGCGAAATTGAACAACCGCCGTTTACCAACGAGGTTCATTCTGTTTTCACTCTCAACGATTGTATAGAAAATGCCATAAAATACAATCCTGCCATTCAAGCTTCTTTATTTAATGAAGATGTTTATAAATCAAGAATCGGACAGGCATGGGCAAACTATTTCCCTGCAATCAGCGCAGGTTTGGAAGTTTCCAGAAGCGGTAATAAGTACTCTGACGGCGGTCCATACGGTGTGCCTATGAAACAGTATGTAACAATGGGGTATGTACCAACTGTTTCAGCCAGTATGATGCTTTTTGATTTCGGTAAAACAAAAGCTACCGCTGATATGGCAAAACGTCTGTATGAAGCGACTAAGGAAAATACCAAAGAAAATATTAATATAATAATTTACAACATAAAAGCAACATACTATAATGTACTTTTTGCTCAGGCTCAAGTTCAAGTATATGAGGATACCGTATCTGATTACAAACTTCAATTGGATCAGGCATGGGGATTCTACCGCTACGGTACCAAACCTAAAATAGATGTTGTCACGGCAGAATACAACTTAGGTAAGGCTAAGCTTAATTTAGTTAAGGCTAAAAACGTTTTGGATGTCGCTCAAGTTCAATTGTCTAAAATAATGGGTATGCCTGAATACACCAACTATGAACTATCTGACAAACTTACTCTTAATTTGTTTGATATAACTGAAGATGACGCAATTAAAACTGCTTTGGATGTCAGACCGGAACTTATTGCCGCCAAAAAAAGCGCAGATGCGGCTAAAATGAATTTGAGAGCAACAAGAAGAGAGTTGACTCCTAATATCGGTATTTACGGAAGTTACGGCAACGGTATCGGTAATGACTATGACCTTAAATCAGGTCAGGTAGGTGTGGGGCTTAATTACAACTCCCTAAACCTATGGAGAGTTAAAAAACAAGTGGATGAAGCAAGAGCCGAATACAATAAAACAAAAGCTCAATACGAAGATGTTAAACACGATGTTTATTTTAATGTTAAAAAGAACTATATGGATTTAGAAACCGCAAGAGAGGCTATTGTTATAGCAAAACTTGCTCTTGAACAGGCTAAAGAACAATACAGACAAGTAACAGGCAGATACAAGGCAGGTGTCGGTGATGCCATTGAGCTTAAAGACGGCGAAAATACTTATCTGAACGCTCGTTTAGATTTTTACAATGCTATGCTTAATTACAATACTACAGCTGCCGGCTTGGAACGTGAAATAGGTTTGCCTCTCAAACTGAAAGACGAAAAAGTTTTAAATATTGATGCTGAAGATTTGTAAATAAACAATTTAAAATATACAAATTTTTATAAAAGAAGTGATTTTATGATAAAATCATAAGGGGTTATTATTTAAATAGGGAAAGAGTATGAAAATAGATTGGAAGTCTAAACAGACTAAAATTACCGCAGTGATTTTGGCAATTATTCTTGTGCCGATAATTTGGAATCAGGGTAAAACGCTTATTACCGGTGTTGTAATGTCATATATGATGTCGCAGCCAAAAACTGTTGAAGTGGCGAATCCGATATCACAGGAAATTTATCCGACGTACAGTACAACAGGACGTGTCGAAGCTCAAAAATCCGTCGATATTATTGCTCGTGTAAGCGGTTGGCTTCAGGAAAGATATTTTCAGGAAGGTGATGTAGTAAAAAAAGGACAAAAACTATTTTTGATTGAGCCTGATGAATATGCGCTGGCTGCAAGAACGGCAAGGGCAAGGGTTAATGAAAATTCTGCAGTGTACAAAAATTCCGAAATTGATTTAGGACGTGCCGAACAACTTTTGAAAGATGATTTGGTCAGCCGCGAATATTATGACAATGCGCTTACCCAAAGAAATAAGAACAGAGCGGCTCTTGATGGTGCGATTTCGGATATGAATAAGGCTAATTTGAATTTGAGCTATACAAATATAACCTCTCCAATGGACGGAAGAATCGGTAAAGCAATAGTATCCGTAGGTAACTACGTTACTCCTTCAACCGGAGTTATTGCTCAAATATATACGACAAACCCGATGAAAGTTATTTTCCCGTTAAAGAGCGGAGATTTCATAGAACTTAAAAGATATTACAAAGAAAATCCTAATGATGAAAGTACAGTATCCGTTATATTGAAACTTGCAGACGGTTCAACTTATGAAAAAGAAGGTACTATTGAATTTGTAGATAACAAGGTTGATGAAAATACGGGTACCGTTACTATGAGAGCTGTATTTGAAAACCCTGACGAGCTTTTAGTTCCGGGTGATTATGTCAATATAACTTTGAGGGTTAATTATCCTCAAAAGGTTATGCTTATTCCGCAATCTGCAACCAAGACTGATGTCGGAACGGGATACTATGTATGGACGGTTAAAGACGGAAAAGCCGTTAAAAAGAATATTGTCGTAAACAACAATCATGACAATAATTGGATTGTTGAAGGCGGACTTGATTACGATGATGTCGTTGTTATGAAAGGTATTCAGGATATTTATAAATCAGGTCAATCCGTAAAAACCAAACAGTATACTCCGGATGAAAAAACCGACAAGAAAAAATAATATACTTATGCAAAATAATAAAAAGGGATTGGGATGATAAATAAAGAAGATTTATATTTTTTCATTAAAAAACCGAGATTTGCGGTTGTAATATCTGCATTGATTGTAATTTTGGGTTTACTTTCGTTATTTGGTTTGCAGCAGGAAAAATACCCGAATATTACACCGCCGCAAGTTACAATATCGGCGTATTATCCGGGTGCAAGCGCCGCGGTTATTGAATCTTCTATAGCATCGCTCCTTGAATCCCAGCTTAACGGTGTTAAGGATATGATTTATATGTCCTCTACAAGTTATGACGGGGCTTATAATTTAAACATATTTTTTAAAACCGGTACAGATAATGATATAAACTTGATGAATGTTCAAAATAAACTTCAGCAGGTACAATCACTTCTTCCTCAAGAAGTTGTTATGCAAGGGCTGACGGCGGAAAATAAAGTGGGCGGTGCCGGAGCAATTATCTTAAATCTTGCATCTGACGACGATTCTTGGAATCAGCTTGATTTAACAAATTATGCAAATATTTACGTAAAAGATGCTATAAAAAGAATAGGCGGTGTCGGCTCAGTTAACGTATTTGGTGCGGATGACTACAGTATGCGTATTTGGCTTGATCCTGCAAAACTTGCAAGCTATAAAGTTTCAATTGCGGAAATCAGAAATGCGATACAAAACCAAAATATTCAGCTATCGGCAGGCGCGTTAGGTGATCAGCCGACAAATGCAAATCCGAGTTTAAAACTTTCACTTTTGACAAAAGGCAGATTGCAAACTCCGGAAGAATTTGGAAATATCATAATTCGTTCAAATTCTGACGGCTCAAAATTGAGATTAAAAGAGATTTCTCGGGTAGAGTTAGGCGCAAAATCTTATTCGATGTTTGGTATTGTTAATACAAAACCAGCGGCTTTGATTCAGGTAATGCCTCTTCCGGGTGCCAATACAGTAGAAATATGTAATAATATTTACAAAACAATAGATGAACTCTCTCAAACATTCCCTGACTCTTTAAAACTTGATATTATGATGGATAGTTCAACATTTATTAACGAATCTATGTCGGAAGTTGAATTTACAATCCTTTTAACGTCATTAATCGTTATTTTAATTATATTTGTTTTTCTTGGCGACTTTACGGCAACATTAATTCCTTGTGTAACTATACCTGTGTCATTAATCGGTACATTTATTGCCTTAAAAGCTTTGGGGATGTCTTTGAACCTGTTAACATTATTTGCTTTAGTTTTAGCTGTTGCAGTAGTTGTTGACGATGCAATTGTTGTAATCGAAAACGTAAAACGACATATTGAAGACGGTAAATCTGCGTTAGAAGCGACTCAAATTACTATGGGCGAAGTCGGCGGTTCGCTTGTTGCAATGGCGGCAGTTCTCATGGCGGTATTTGTTCCTATGTGTTTCATGAGCGGTTTGTCAGGTACAATGTATAAACAATTTGCCGTATGTATTGCTGTATCTATCGCATTTTCAGCCATTTGTGCTTTATCACTATCTCCTGCAATGTGTTCTATTATCCTGAATCCTTCTAAGAAAAAATCGGATTTAAATAAATTTCCTTGGATAAAAACTGCTCAAGAGTACCTTAACAAAGGACTTAGAATTTTTAACGAATACTTTGATAAAGTAACAAAGTACTACATAGATGTTGTCAAAAAATTCGTTCTTGATAAAAAATTAACAATAATTACCTATATTGCAATTGTACTTTTGATGCTAGGATTATTTAAAATTATACCTACAGGGTTCATTCCCGATGAAGATCAAGGTATGTTAATTTCTGTTGTAACTCTTCCTGACGGAGCTTCTCTAAACAGAACAAAAGATGTTTGTTTGAAATTTATAAAAAAAATAGACGGCATAGAGGGTATTGATCAAGACAGAGTCATCGCATTCGGCGGATTCGGACCTTCAAATCAGGCAAGTATTGTTATCCAGTTAACCGAATGGGGAGAAAGAAAAGTTAATCCAATCAGTTGGGTTATCAGAAAAATTCAGGGGAAACAAACGGATCTTTCTCATAACGGAATATTGGGAGAGATATATAAACGTACTGCAGACATAAATGAAGCGGCAATATTTACACTTTCACCGCCGGCTATTGACGGTTTGGGTATGATGGGCGGTTTTGAATATCAGCTTATGTCAACAGGTAATGCAAGTATACAGGATATTGCGGCTTTTGCGGAAGAATTTATAGCTCAAGCGAATCAAGATCCTGCGTTGCAGAACGTATATACACAGTTTCAGGCAAATGTTCCGCAGTATGAATTAGATATAGATTATGAAAAAGCTTTGGCACAGGGAGTTGATTTATCCGAGCTTCACAATACTTTGGCTTCAACATTGTCTTACGCTTATATTAATGACTTTAACAAGTTAGGCAGAGTATTTAAAGTATTTATGCAGGCGGAAGGCGATTACAGAAACAAAATCGAGGATTTGCAGAAGATATTTGTTATAAATAAAAAAGGGCAGCCTGTTCCTATTATGACAATGATTACGCCAAAACAAACCGTCGGAGCTGTTTCCATAACACGATTTAACCAATTCAGAGCAGCACAAATTCAGGGTTCTCCTGCTAACGGAAAGTCCTCCGGTGATGCCATGAAAGCAATGCAAAACTTATCTAAAAAAATCTTGCCGAGAGATTATACCTTTGCTTGGTCGGGAACATCTTTACAGGAGCTTGAATCTTCAGGACAAACAGGAATTGTAGTCGGGTTTGCTCTGTTATTTGTTTACCTGTTCTTGGTTGCATTATATGAAAGTTGGATGATACCGGTTGCGGTACTTTTAATTTCACCGGTTGCAATTGTTGGTGCGTTAATATTCCAACTTATGCTGGGACAAGCATTGGATTTATATTCACAGGTAGGATTAATTACGTTAATCGGGTTAGCTGCAAAACAATCCATTTTGATTGTAGAATTTGCGAAAGAAGAACACGAAGCACACGGATTGACTATATATGATGCGGCAATTAAGGCGGCACTTTTGAGATTTAGAGCTATTATGATGACGGAAGCTGCATTTATTTTGGGTATTTTACCGTTGCTATTTGCATCAGGTGCCGGTGCAAACAGCAGAATTTCAGTGGGTTCAACAGTAATAGGAGGTATGATAGTTGCAGCTACTATCGGTACTGTTTTAACCCCTGCATTTTACGTGTTAATTCAGGATGTTGTGGATAAGTATTTCAATAATAAAAAAGCTAAATATTAACTAATGTAACAAAAAAATATTGATTTGCTCTCATTGGAATAGTATGGTAGCATTATTGTGAGGAATATAGTGACTTATTTTACAATTTATAAACAGGGGCGTTAGTATTTTATTTTTTGGAAAGGCTGTGATATAAAAATAAAAGAGAGGTTTTGGAGACCTCTCGGTAATTCATCCGAAAGAGTTTGGAATTCTTTCGGGATATAGGGCGGTTTTAATACCGCCTTTGTGCTAATTGAGTGTTTGAAAATTCCTCGACACTCACTATTGTTAATTTTAACACTAAGCTTAATTCTACACAAATCGTTTACAATACTTTAAAAAAGCTAAAAGTCTTGCATATAATGGATTTTACAAAATCTGATATTATTAAGAATGTAACAATTTGTACACCATGCTCATATTAATTTTAAAGAAAATCTTAACATGTACTAATTATTTTTTTTGAGTTTGCAATATATATATGAACAATAATAACGAACAAAGGATTAACTCAGTTACTCGCACTTCTCGAATATTTTTGTCAATTGAGGGAATTAGAAATTAAACTTCATAAGTAGTGCCAAAATTGAAAAAGCCGTTTTCTTTAGAATAACCTATTTTTATATCCAAATCCGGCATTGCGTTCCAACCTTTTTCGGCTACTTTATCAAGTAAATCTTTTACATAATTATAAGCTGCACCTTTGAAATCAAGTCCTACAGATGTTGCATTCTCGATACCTTCTTTTAGTAATTCATTTACCCCTTGTCCGTCGGCTGTGTAATATTCTCCTTCTTTAAGTATTAATTCTGATAAATCAAGTCCTGTATATTCTTTTAAAGCTGAATAAGCATGATATTTAGTTCTTGCATCACTATCTATATTTTGGTTTTGCATACCATAATGTAGAAGATTTGTTGAATTATTATTTTTTTCTAATGCATTTAGGAGTATGGATTTCATGTTTAAATCATCAA
>CADCOS010000023.1 GCA_902803165.1 uncultured bacterium
ACAAAGTGACGAAGAATCCAGTCAATTAAATGGAAAATTGAAAATGGAAAGTGGAAAATTGGGTGGATAGTGATTAAGTGATCAGGTAATTAAAAACTTGTTCCCTCTACCTAAATGATGCACTACTGTCCATGATAATTTAAATTTAAATGTCATGCTGAACTTGTTTCAGCATCTTACCAATATGGCATATTTACAACATTCCGGTAAGACCCTGAAATAAATTCAGGGTGACAAAAAAAATGAGCAGCAGCAGTAGCAGTAGGGTGGGCAAATGCAATAAATGTGATGTTATAAATTGAACAAAAGTACATGCCCACCAAAAATTTATTCAAAATTCAAATTTAATATATTGTTTTTGTCATCAAAATTGCACCAATCAATCAAATTTAAAAGAATTTCTTAATAAATCAATATTATCCAATAAAATTTGTTGACGATTGTATGTGACAATAGTTAAAAATACATAATTGTATTTATTGTTATAAAATCGAACATAATTTGACATAACGATATTTTAACATGGTTATGGAAAATAATTCAGGTGGGCATGTCTGATTGTTCAATTCAAAACATTACGCACATTGCATTTGCCCACCCTACCTGCTACCTGCTATTCAATACGCAAAAACAACGGGTTCATTATAATGAACCCGTTGTTTACATTGTATTTTATGATTAATGTAAAAATGCTTTAAATTTTGCTTTAAGTGTATCAGGATTTACAAATACTGTATATCCATTTACTTTACTATTAATATTTACTCCTAAGAATATACCTGTATCACTGCCTGAGCTATATCCTAAATTCCCGGCATCATCTACATTTTTTTCTGACCAATTACCGCAAACTCTGGATTGGTCAGTTGATGTTTGCCATGAACCTAAATTATGGTCTGTATAGCCGAATGAACCGCCGTATAGATGATGTTCAGAAGTGGATCCGAATCCTGATAATTGATCCATTGCATAATTATAGTATTCTACAAAGGTCTTAGCAGCATTATCTGCTCTTGTTTCGTTGTACCCATCTTGTATAGCCGCACTTTTTAGTTTATTAGCTATGGTTTTAATTTTCGACATAAAATTGTCTTTACAGGTTTTCCACCCAATGTCATCATCTGCAGGCATTAGAGCATAATCAATAGATACGGCATCAATATTTGCAGTTCCTGTAACCTGTGAATCATCAAAATCAGCAGAAAAATCTATATCTTTTACTTTATCTTTCAACTGAGTAACCCAACCGTGGATTTCAGAAGGAGTGGAAGAGTTGTTTATTTTTGATTTATAATCTTCTGTACCAAAGACCTGTTTAATTGCATTTTTAACTATATCTCCTTTTGCAGCTATAGTATCGCAGAAAGTAATTGCTGCTTTTTTGAGGTTAGTGAGTTTTTCACTTGCAGAAGAAGTTTGGTCGGCTCTTATTGAGTTGTAAGAATCGTTGTATATGTTATAAGCATCCTCAACACTCAAAGCAGAAGAGCCGCCGACATATTTAGCCAAATCTTTTTTGATTTCTTCAACATAGTAATCATATAAATCTTTCTTGGATTTGATTTCACCGTCCATAATCTTTTGATGAGCGGATTTAGGTAAATCGGTAAACGGCAGGTTGGCAAAAATCGCATCAGCCGCTGCTTCGCTCATACCGTAAAATACACCTGTCTCATTTACGTCATTTGGTTTATCACATAAACATTCGTGGAATACCCAGTCAACATTCATATTTGCTGCGTTTATGTGTAAATCAATAAGTTTTTTAACGGTTACGCCGTTAATTTGGAAGTTAACGAACTCGTTAGCCAAATTGTTTTGGTTCATTAAATTCGTAAATGACATACCGCTATTAACTTTACTTTCAATAAATACTTCTTTATAATGGTCAACATATTCTTGCGGACATTGCAAATCGCCTGTGTTAAGGTTTGCCGAAGCAAGAGCTTCATTCATTTTTGCACTGAGTCTTGCATTTTGTAAATCGCTCATACCGTCAAATTGAGTATATTCATTCAATTCGGAAGGATTATTTACGTTCGCTGTAATACCGGTATTAACACCTGCATTAACAAAGTATTGGTTAATAATATAAGTTAATTCGTTAATAACCTGAGCTAAATTGATATTCGGATCAGCCGCACGGTTTTGGATATATTTGTCAACTATTGCCTGTAAATCATCAAAAGCTTTATTTTCCAAGTTAGCCAATTCAGGTTTGCTGCTCAATAATTTTATTAAGCCGTTATCGCCGTTAGCAAGAAGGTTAGCTACAGTTTTCTTTTCAGCTGTCGGGTAAGCTTCCGCTAATGCTTCTTGTATTAATTGTCTGATTTCATCAACACTTTTATTTTTATTCGCAGTAATAACCCTTTGGCATGTTTCCATCAAAGAATCATTGATTGAGTTTTTGAAAGCTCTGTTATCAATTCCTAATCCGCATGCTTCGGCAGGAAGAGCTACATTTGCCATAAATTGATTCAAAACTTCATAGCAGGCAATCTGTTTTTCAACAGCAGCCGCTTCGTTTTCGTTAAGGGCATTCAAATCTTTCATTTTTGTGCCGCCGACAGTTTTAGCACTTTTTTGTGTATCAATACTGTTCCAAAAAGAATTGATAGCTTTATCACTCATTTCGCCTAATAATAATTCGTCCCAAGTATCTTTCATAAATGCCGAAAATTCAGCTTTTATAACCACACCGTCAGCGTTACCGAAATCACCGACTCCGTCCATAGCATTAACAACATCTTCAGCGGTATTTATTCCCTGTTGATTTAAGAATTGATAGAATTTTCCTAAACTGACCTGATTAGTGGTTGTCATAACGATACTCCTTTTTCCTTTTCCTTTATTTATTATGTGTATCGTCATTTTTTAGAAAAACTTTAATAAAATTAGTAAAATTGTTACAAAAATTTACAATTTGTGAGGGAAAAAGAATAAATCACCCAATCACCTAATTTCGTGATTATGTGATTTCGCTTCGCTCCGTGATTATGTGATTAGGAACTGTTTCTTATCAACCTATTCACCTGATCACCTATTCACCTGATCACCATTATTGACTGGATTGCTTCGACCTAATCGGTCTCGCAACGACGTGGTCACCTGGTCACATGGTCACATGGTCACTTAGTCACATGGTCACGTTAATTTACTGGATTCTTCGGTCGCTTCACTCCCTCAGAATGACAGGATACCACATGGTCACCTATTCACCTGATCACCTCATTTCCCATTAACACAAAGTTTATATATTAATAAACCTTAAAAATTCTTTTTTGCAC
>CADCOS010000024.1 GCA_902803165.1 uncultured bacterium
AAATGGCGATGAACTTACTAAGTTAATGATAAAACATAACATAGGAGTTCAAATTAAAAGTAAAATTGAAATCAAAAAACTTGATGAAGATTTCTTTGCAGAGGACTAATTATTGACAGAGAAATCAAAGAAATAAATGCCTTCGCCTTGCAAAGATACACTCACATAATCTCTTCCATATCTATTTAAATCTCGTCTTGTAACTCTTGCTCCAGATGGAACACCTATTCTATTTCTTAAATATTCGCCAAGTTGAGCTTTTGACGGAGCAGATGCAATTTGTTTTGGATATATTATACCATTATCCTCTTGATTCCCTTCAAATAGACATTCCATTGTAGTTCCATCGTCCCATATTACTTCAACTGAATCATTATGTCTTTGTGGTCTGCCGCCATTGTCTTGTGTCGGCATACTTTGTTTTGGCGGGAATAAATTTGGGTATTGACGTAAATTATCTTTTAGTATAGCAATGTATGCATCATTTCTGTTTACATGAGCTGTCGCACTTTGGCCCCAGTTAATTCCTGCGGCATTTTGCGTCTCACCAGTTCGTTTATCATATAAAATCATGTCGCAAACATCAGGGTTAATAGGAATGACATTTGAAATACGTTGACTTGATGTTTCTGTTTGTATATGTGATTCACAACTTATACTATTACTCAATATTTCATTTAAGTATAACTGCAAAGGTTCAAAAGTATCTCTGGTTGTTTCTGCTAAAACTTCTCTATATGGTGTAGTTAAACCATTTGTTGAAAAATTTGCTGAACCAATTAATGCGTGTACAATCTTTCTATCTTTTTTCCATATATAACATTTTGAATGTACTGGGATACTTGAATATAATATAGAAACTTTGTCATTATTTAAAGGTAACAATGCTTCATGAAGATTTTTCTTAATACCCTCACTACCATACATGCCATAAATAACTGTGGTTTTAAATGGCAGTTGATTTAATCTTTGAATCGGATTTGGACCAACATAACCTGAAATGATAACTAACTCATCAGTATCAATGATATTATGTCTATCAAAAATGATTTCTTCAAGATTTCTATTATATAACATTTGCCATTCCTTATTTTGATAAATAGATTATCTCATAAAAAATAAACAAACACTATTTTGTTAATAATTGTAAGTTTGAATTCACAACTTGATATTTTTCAAGGAATTCGCTAACGGCAGATGCAATCACCTTCGCGAATAGAGGAGGCACTGCATTACCTATCATTTTGTATTGGTCACCTTGGCTTCCCAAAAACTCAAAATCATCATCAAAAGTTTGTAAACGAGCAGCTTCTCTTACCGTTATGGATCTTGCTTGTTTATAATCTGGATGTATATGACGCAAACCATCTTTGTATAAATGTGCAACGATTGTATTACTTGGTTTATCCCAACTCAAAACATTGTATTTATGAACACTAGATGTCTTACCTGTTTTTTGAGTATACAAATCTTTTAATGATTGAATTGATGAATATTTATTGTAACCATAATAAACGTCTTTTGCTAATTCTTCAAATATTTCAATATCTCTTTGACTGTGAAAACGAGGAGTATGGTTATAGAAATCAGTCATTGTAGGAAAATGAGAATACTTTTTCCCAGAAATTTTTATTGGTTCTTTCAGTGGTTTAAACTTTGGTAAATCAGATATTGCATCTTTTACTGTTCTTATTTCTTTTACTTTATATTTACTAGCTATATTTAAATAAAAATCTTTTAATATGGCTTGTAAATCATATTTTTTAAAATAATTTCTATTAATACCAATTAAAATAACACGAGTTCTATTTTGTGGTACTCCAAATTCACTAACATCAAATACTGCATTATCTTTTATATTTTCAATTAACTCGTATCCAATAGAAGAAAAACCGTCTCTAATTTTATTAATTATTAATTCTCCATCTGGAGCAGCACTTAACATCCCCAAAACATTTTCAAAAACAAATAATTTTGGTTTATACTGATCAACAATTTTTAAATAACTTTGAAACAAGTAATTTCTATAGTCATTTTTCATTCCATGTTCATCACGTATTCTTCCTGCTATAGAATATGCTTGACATGGAGGACCTCCAATAATTATGTCGACTTGATTATTACCAACAAAATTGTTGAAACCTTTAGATGATCCATACTCGGTATCGTTATCCCATCCATTGATAAGTTCTTTTGTTCTTTGTATATCAAATCTTAAAACAAAATCTTTGGCTTTTTCGTACCCCCAACGTTCACAGAGTCTTTTAGATAATGTTTCACAGGCTGATTTATCCCATTCAATGCATGCCAAAGCATTATATAAGCCGGTTTGTTCAAAACCGTCCGTTAAGCCTCCGCATCCGGCAAATAAATCTAAATAATTTATTTTTTTACTTCTTTTCATTATCTTCCATTATATATTTTTTTATTTGTTTAGCAAGATTGTAACCTAACATTGGAGGAACAGCATTACCAACTTGCCTATTTTGTTGTGTTTTAGTTCCATAAAATATAAAGTCATCAGGAAAAGATTGTAAACGAGCATTTTCTCTTACGGTTGGTACACGATTATATTTATAATGAAAATGGTTTCGATGCCCAGTATCAATGGTTCTTGATGGCTTTTTACTATGATAACGAGTCCAAGCTTCATTAAATTTACGACTTGTTCCAACTCCCGGAGGAAGATCTTTATAATTCCCTCCTTCTGGAACTAACGCAATTACACTTTTTACTTCTTCTGTGTGATTTGTTGCAACGTGATTATACAATTTTTTAGAATTTTTCCTCATTTTTTTCTGATAATCAGTTCTTGCAGCCTTTCCATATTCAGCTTCTTCAGTGCCTAAGTCTGATTCTAATGCAGGTAAATCAGAAAGAGCTTCTTCGCAAGAAACATAATTATCGGGGGTTCTTAATTTTGTGGGAAACTCAAATTCACCGAGATCTTGTCTAATACCAACAAATACTAATCTTTTTCTTATCTGAGGTACTCCATAATCTGCAGCACATAAAACCTGAACGTTAACATTATACCCAAGTTCTGTAAAGCATTCTACAATTTTGTTTTTGACCTCACCACCATATAATGTAGCCATGCCAGTTACATTTTCTATCAAAAAAGCTTTAGGCTTAAAATGTTTAACAGTGCTGACCATTGCAAGATATAACTTATTGCGCTTATCATAAAAATTTCTGGGACCTGTTAATGAAAATCCTTGGCATGGAGGACCGCCGATAATAACATCAACTTCTTGATTGGAAATAATGTCTTCAATTTGTTCGCATATATCATCGTCTGCTAAATTTATATTTGCAGCTTTTGATTTTTTATGATTTTTTTGAAATGTATTTAATGCAGCTTTATCATTATCAATTCCAAGTATAACATTAAAGCCTGCTTGCACAAATCCGCAAGATAAGCCGCCACATCCACAAAATAAATCTAAAACATTTAATCCCATACCGATTCCTCTTCAATTTCATTATACTAAAAATACTTTAATATGTCTCTTTTGTGTCTGAATATTACTTAATTACATGTGTTCAATATACCAATTAGAATTTCCAAAATGATTAAAATTCCAATGGAGTTCAAAATAAAAATTAAACTCCAAAGAGTTATCATCTTTGAAATTCCAAGAATATTTATTTAGTTGGGTTTTGCGGTAACTTTCAAATGCATCCTGAATTTCTTTTGCAAACTTTTTTCTGAAGTCAGAATACGGTATGTCCAATGTCTCTTTGGTTAATTTATTTTTCAAAATCATCTTCAAACCCTCTTATGTTATCAAGTTCTATGTTATATCGTTTGCCGGTTTTATCAACACAAGTTGCAAAATCGACTGTTTTATCGGCATATTTGTTTTCCCATAAACAAATTAGCAGTCCAATTTCTTGCGTTTTCAAGTTTAAAATCTTTGTTCCATATAATTTATAATCTTTTTCAACCATAATTTAACCTTTCGTTATTTTAATA
>CADCOS010000025.1 GCA_902803165.1 uncultured bacterium
ACGAGAACCCTCAACAAGACGAAGTCTTGTAAGGGTTCGAGCGAGGAGCGAGCAGAGTGCGGAGGAATTTTGCGAAAGGAACGAAGTTCCTTGAAGCAAAATCCGCAGACACGCTTAATGCGAGCGACTCAAGAGAGTCCCTTCCCCGACATATTTTTATCTTTAATAAAAAGAAAAAAAAGGACGAGAACCCTCAACAAGACGAAGTCTTGTTTCTTACTTATTAGAATCCGTAGTAATCGTATCCGCCTGTGCCAAATGTAAAGTAGCCGTGTTTAGGTCCGTACATACCTGTATTTGTAAGCGGTAAGCCGTAGTCAACCGAAATCGGTCCGATTTTAGGAATAAACATTTTTATTCCGACACCTGCTGATATAGCGCTCATCGGTCTGTCGTACAGTTTGCTTGAAATTGTTCCGTCGAATACATGTCCTGCGTCAACAAAGAAATTCAAACGAATTTTTTGAAGAAATTCGTATTTAAATCTATCCATAAACGGTATAGGCGTTGAAAGTTCAACAGAACCCATAACGAATCCGTCACCGGAGCCGACACCGCTCATTTTGTAACCTCTTACTGAATCAGGTCCGCCGAGAGAAAATGCCATGATTTCAGGCATTCTGTCTCCGTGAACTTTTACTCCGGCACGGCCTGTTACGGAAATTGTTGATTTCTTAAACACAGGGAAATATTTTGTTATTCTGCCGGCGATCCTGCCGTTCGTTTTGTGAACGTTATCTATGCTCAATGCTTCAATAAATTTAGCCTGTGCAATTAATCCGTTTCTTGGGAGTTCGTAGTCATCAAGAGTGCTGTACCTTATAGAAGGAGCAAAGTTAATAAACGAACCTCCGCTAAGTTCACCCTGTCTTTTAGCGAAATCAATATGTCTTCTGGCATACATTGAAGCGATTTTGTTGTAATCACCTTCTTTAAGATGAATTCCTTCAAAGCCTACGCCCATTGAGGAAGAAAGATTTTTGTATTTTTTGAATTTGTGTTCAACGGCAACCATTCCGCCGAATCTGCGTTCAATTGCCAGAGGTACTTGGAAGCTTCCGAGTTCTCTGTAATACAATTTACTCATAAGTGAATTGTCGGCATTGAGGAAATGCGGTTCAAAGAAGCTCAGTTCCACCTGATAATTCATTCTGTTTTTAATTGAGGCATCATTAAGTATAATACCTGAACCGAGCAGGCCTGTCAGTGAAATTCTTTGACCTTTTCCAAACAGGTTGTTTTCCGAGATATTAAGTGAACCGAACGCACCCAAGCCGCTATCAATACCGCCTCCAATAGATATGCTGTTAGAGCTTGCTTCTTTGACAGCTATTTTTATGTCATATTGACCTACTTCTCCGTTTTCAACAGGGATAATTTCTCTGTTCACGTCTTTAAATAAATTAGTTGCATATAGTTTGGAAATATCTTCTTTCAAGGTGTTTTCGTTGTAAACCGTTCCCGGCTGAGTCATAATATTACGGGTAATGACGTATTCTTTTGTTTTTTCGTTTCCTTCAATTAAGAATTTGTTAATAACACCTTCCGTTACGGTAAATGTCAAAAGTCCGTTTGTGTCATCATCAACATTCAATACTCCGCCGAGAATATAACCTTTTTCTCTGTAGCAGTCAGTAATTTTTTCTATTGCCTGATTAATTTTAGCGATATTTTGAGGAAGCCCTTTTAAAGGTTTCATGTATTGAAGGAGTTCTTCTGTTTCTATAACGGTATTTCCCATAATGGCAACATCATTTACAATCAGATTTTCTTTGACGACAAAAACAAGCTCAACAGTGTCGTCTTCGTTGAGTATCGGATTTACTTCCATTTTGTCCGTGAAATAACCTGTTGCGTAAATGCTTTGTAAATCTTGCTGGATAAGCTCTTCATTAAAAGGACTGCCTGCTTTTGTTCTTAAAACGGCTGTTACAACGTCTTCTTTTAAATACTTTAATCCGTCGACGGTAATATTACTTATTGTTTTACCTTCAAGATTTACATTGGAATCATCGACCAGAGCGGAATAAACGTTTTCTTTTTCGTCTTCATCATCAGAAAGCATGGTGTTTTGAGGAGTATCAGGAATCGTGTTTAGTTCGGAATCGAGGATGTCTTTAAGGGGAATAAGTTCTTTTGTTTCTGATTTTGATTCTTTTATACTCGGAGCTTGGGTGTAATCTTGTACTTTTTCCATAACGGGCGAGAAGAAGTCGTTTACCTGAATTTCATTGTCGGAATCATAATATGGAAGGAGTTCATCCAAACCGTTTTTAGTTTTGTGTGAGGAGTTGTTGTCGAGGTAGGAACTTTCGATATTAAAGCTTTTTTCTATCTCTTGAATAACATAAGGATCCGCTTGATGTTTTGTAATAGTAAGGATTTCCATAGCTTGAGGGTTTTCAAGTTTAATAGGAGATGAAGAGGCGGCGTCGGTAGCAAAGCCTGTTTCATTTTCTGCAAAAACATGTCCGGAACAGCAAAAAGCCAGCAGTGATGCTGCTGTAATTATTTTTAAATATTTAAATTTATATCTTTTTCCTCGTTCCATTTTTCTTTTTTAGATGATTAGGTGATTTCGCTCCGTGATTAGGTGATTATAAACTTTTTCTTATTCACCTAATCACTCAATCACCTGATTATAAATCTGCTTCCGTAAGTGAAAGCACTGCCTGATAAAATCCTCTCGGATCATTTCCCGCAAATGATGATTGAAGTACGTTTGTACCGACATTTACGGTGACATCGGTTATTCCTTTGTCAACATAAACTTCATATTTGTTTTTCCCTCTGATATATTTGTGTTCGGCACCGTAAACCGAAGTAACGGGATACGCTACGATTCCGGGACTGTCTTTTGGAGAACTGCCCATTTTACAGTTTGATAAAGCTGATGAGGTAGGAATTTTTTTAAGGCTTGCAAAAGCGATATAAACTTGCCCGCCTTGTTCAAACATAGCCGGCTCATAACCGCCGTCTGTATTTACATTGGCTTGAAGATAGAGAGTTTTTGTTTGGGTTGCGTTTGTTGTAACTCTAAATGTCGTAGTTAACGGTGCATATAGGTTTCCGAACCGATTGTGAACGTATGCTGTCAAAACAGGACTTGTCAAAGGTCTTATTTGCAAATAATCAGGAACTTGTATGGTAAATTCCGTAGACATAGTATGTGTTTCTGCCGCAAACCCTTGAATGGTTGATACAATCAGTATCCCGCAAGCAACAAGTGCTTTTTTTAAAATATTCATCTCTCCTCCGTTAACCGTGATCAAGTGACCATGTGATCAGGTGATCATGATTTAGTTTTTAAGTATTTTTTCAAGCCGTAAATCAATGCTTGAATTTTATCAATATCTTGCAAAAGGCTGTCTGCTTTTGCGTACTCAAGACTTTCTGCAATCAATAATTGCGTTTCAAGTTCTGCTAATGAACCAAGAGAGATATCAAAGAACCTTAAAGTGTCCTTGTCACCACTTCGTGCACATCCTTCGGCAATATTTGACGGGATTGAAATTGCAGAACGGCATATTTGATTTGTTAAAACAAATTCTTCTTTTTTAGGGAATTGTTTTGTCAGCTTGTAGACATCTGCTACCAACTTCATTGACAATTTCCATATATCCAAATCCCTATGATACATTATTTCCCTTAACCTCCTGATCACATGGTGACATGATCACTTGATCACAAAGTCTTTTCAACTCTCCTCGTGTCTATAATATTATCGTTATTCAATTCTGACAATCGTAAATTTTTGTAACAATTTTCGCCAAAACCCTAAAGTTTTCTGATTTTGTGCCGATATACATTAAATATAAGAGGTAAAAAAAATACACCAGACGTAGGATATTGTGTTAAATAGATACATCAAACAGATGAAATAGTTTCAAATTTCTCTTGAAATTTTGTTACAAATTGTTACAATTCGGATAGGATGTCCCTAGAAAGAAAAAGAATTCTTATGAAGAAAACATTTATCACATTATTACTTGCATTTGTAAGTTGCCTGTTTATAAAGGCTGATGCTATGATAGTCGTTGACTATTTGGGACCTACTGCTGTGACATCATTAGGTGTTGAACGTAATTTAATAATAAACAGCAGTGACGGGGGGGAATATGATATCGCAATCAGACCGTTGGATGATGCATTAGTGCGCAACGACGGAGAAGTAAGAATACCTCTTGAGTATGTATTTATAAATAATACTCATGAAGATGTGTTTATGAGATATAACGAATATTCTACCATTTTCAAACGCATTACAATGGGCGGTTTTTCAAGAAATATGGTAGCAAAAGTTCGTAACTTTGGTGTTGTACCTGCGGGTGTTTACAATTTGAATTTTGAAATTCAAGCTGTTGATTCTGACACAAGAGAAGTTGCATTATCAACAAGTTTCAATTTACAGCTTATAGTTCCCGTAGTACAAAGTATCGGTTTCCATTCACAAAAACCGAGAATAAATGTAGGTGTAAACGATGCGTTTGCAATCAATAAAAAAATAGTTTCGGAATCTAATCCGCAAGTTTTTGTAACATCAAATGCCGATTGGGTGTTGTTGTTGAGAAACGACGGTACGGAAGATCAGCCGGGATATTATTATGTAAGAACTGTTGCCGCATCTCCTAATGTTAGTGAAAGACTTCAAGACAGAGTAAGAGTTGAAGAAGGAAAAGAAATTGTTATAGCAAGAGGTAAAGCTCCTGCGAATAATGAATACATATCTGTAGAATACTCGATAGAAGGATTTGAGAATCAAATTCTTAAACCGGGTGATTATACAAACCACATGAGATACATATTAAGACAGGATAGGGGGCAATAGATAAGGTATGATTAAAAAGATTTTAGGATTATTTACGGCATTAATGATAATGGCTCAAGCACAGGCATCAATTTCTGTTGCGCCTATGAGACTGGAAATCAATGCAAATAAAATAAAAGGTAATTATCTTACAACATCAATAAACGTCAAAGGTGATACTAAAAAACCTATGCGTTTCAAAGTTTCTGCCGGCTATTTTACGATAAAAGAAGACGGTTTGATGAATATTATTGATGATCCGAGCAACAACGATCCTTATAATATTTCTAAAAAAATAAGATTTGTTCCTTCGGAATTTAACGTAATGCCGGGAAAATCACAAAAGGTTCGTTTGAATATAGTTAACCTAAACACTCTTCCGGACGGTGAAAGCAGAGCAATCTTGTTTGTAGAAGATGTAGAAGCTAAAGAAATGAATATTCCTACAGGAAATGCAGGTTACGGAGCTCAGCTTATTATCAAAACAAGACTCGGTGTGCCTGTATATGTTGACAAAGGAAAAGTTGTTAAGACCGGTGAAATCGAATATGTAAAAATTACCAAAGAAAAAGACGGTTTTTATACAAATATGAAAATAAATTCCACAGGTAACAGCAGGGTAAGATATGACGGAAAGGTACAAATTGTTCAAGGTAAAAAATTGATTGATGAGTATACTATTGATTCTCACCCTGTACCGCACGGAAGTTTTTATATAGCTAAAGACAAAGTCAGAGCGGAAAAAGCTATCGCAGGCGGCGAGTATACTCTGAGAGTAATACTTTCCTACGACGACGGTAACGGTAAAAGACAACACATGAAACATGAGGTGCCGTTTAAGGTGAATTAATAAACGTGACCATGTGAATAAGTGATCAGGTGATCAAAATATTGAAAATTTAAAAAACAAACAAAAATGTCATGCTGAACTTGTTTCAGCATCTTACCGGAAGGGAAACAAAACTTCCATGCAGGTAAGCCCCTGAAATAAATTCAGGGTGACAGCACGAAAACAATTGACAATTGAATAAAAATACTTTCCCTCCCTCAAGGGACGGCGGAAAGAAAAGAAAAAACAAAAAAGGTGAAATATATAGTAGTAGAACAAAATCAAAAGAAAGAAAGGAAGGTTTACCCTATGAAATTCACAAAATTTATCCCATTAGCACTTGCGTTTACATTCGCAACAGGCTCAGTATTTGCGGCAGCAACTACAACAAGAAATGCAGAGTATCAAATTGAGGTTCCTACATTATTCAACATTACAGAATATGTAGCTCCAAAAACTCAACCGGATTCTGTAACATTAGGTGAAGATTTAAATTCTTTGGAATGGACAGGTACTCTTGGTGCAACTTATCAAGTAGCTACAAACAACCCTTCACAAGTATTCTATGTACATGCAAAAACTCCGGACGGTTCAAATGCATTCAGTGATGATTGTTCAAAAATAGTATTTTGTAACACAGCATCAGGACAAATTCCTGACTCTACAGCTATAGCATCTGCTAAAACAGGTACAGATGCATCAACTAACCCTAACTGTTTTGCAGCAGCATTCCCTGCAGTAGTTCCTGCAAAAGTTGCAGGTACTGACCTTGCAAACCCTGCTACAACAGAAGGTAAATTAACATTCACAGCTTCAGGTTCAGGAACTTGGAGAATACCTCTTGCTGTAACTCCAAATGCTTTAGCAAATACTTTTTCACCGGCAGATGCCGCAGGTTTATACAAAGCAACAATCTATATCACAGACCAAGCAACAATTACTCCGTAGTTTAGTCTGTAAACTCTAGGGTGCAATTATTTGCACCGCAATTGAACAATTTTGTATAACGGGCGGGTTCGCCCGCCCGTGGATACAAAAAATGTGATCAGGAACACAGTGACCATGTGACCGGAATAAAACAAAGAGCAAAATCATAATCACATGATCACCTCGGTCACTTGATCACAGAAAGAAATACAAATGAAAAACAACCTAATCAAATTTTTAATACCGATATTCTGTTTACTGTTATTCAGCAGTTGTTCTTATGCTGATACGGAAGAGGATGTTGTTGTAATAACAAACGTTCCTTATACCGCATCGCTTGCAAGAACTTCAACATCTGCTCCGGTGACAGTAGATCCGATGACAGGTGTTCATTCGGGACTTTCGACTGTTTTCACCTTGCAGTCGAACGGCGGTGATGACCACTTTGACTATATTATTAAATCATATATTGATATAGACGGCGGCAGGGTATCGGCTTATGGCGATGACGGGCGTTTATTATTTGCTCATACAACAAACCCGCCTACTGCAGCTGCGGTAAGTAACGCAAAAACGGGAACTATATCAAATAAAAACGTATTTGCATATCCTACTGATATAGCAAGAGGCGGTACACGACCTGAATTCAAAGTAAACTACAAGGATTACGGTAATTGTTATGCAATATTCCTTGACGGACTTGTTTCGGGTACGGTAACTCATCAGGTAAGCGGTACACCGTGTTCAAATACATACGAAATGAGTGTTGATGAAGCGGGTACTTACAAGTCAACAATAGAATTTACTATTGTAGCTAAGTAAAAACGCTAAACATTTACAATTAACAGAAAGCAGGGTGGGTAATGCCCGCAGGTAACGGATTATATATAAAAGCAAACGTACATACCCGCCTCAAAAAGCAAAAAGTTAAATAGAATTCAAGGCTATGGATAGCCTTTCTGTGAAAGAAAAAAGTTAAATAGATTGAAAGTTTAAATAAAGTGATAGTGTGAATAAGTGATTAAGTGATTAAGAAATAATCCTAATCACATAATCACGAGCGAAGCGAAATCACATGATCACTTGGAATAAGAAAAGAGATGTTAAATAGAGTCAAGAAAAATTTAATAATTGCGGCAATAGCAGGCACAATGTGCCTGACATTGCCGTCTTTTGCAATTGACTCTACTATCTCTTACGTTGATATCAACGATTTAGCTTATCAGGATGTAGAAATTGTCCTTGATAATAACAAAATTTTAGTTCCGTTTAAACAATTGGCAGATGTTTTTGAAATCAAATACACAGCCGACAGAGCAACCAAACAAATAGGATTTGTAACTTATGACGGCAAGCAGGGTGTAATTAACCAAAACGGCGTATTTGTAAACGACGTTCCTATTTGGTCTGAAAAACCCGTATTTGTTGCGTCAGGTATTATAGAAGGTGTATTTAATGAAGCTTATCTTCCTGCCGAAATTGTTTCGGAAATTATGGGTATTCAACTCGATACCGATTATGAAAACCTTGTCCTTAACGCAAAATGCGACAGAGATATTGCAATAATAAGAAACGCTAATCCTTATGAGGTAGAAGACGATAAAAGTCCAAAAGCGTACCAAGATGTAATAACTCCTAAGAAATCCGGACCTATTACTCTTAAAACATTAGGTTTGAGAGATAATTTACAAAACGACAGAACTCACATGAGATATTCATCTACTGACTTTGGTTTAACAACTTTTTCAAATTTGTTTACTCAAAGCATACAGGGTGATTTCTTTGGAGGTAAATACCGTATTGAGGCTAACGAATACAGCTACAAACACGAAGGTTTCAGATTCGCGGGTTTAACAGCAACATACAGAAACAAGTTTGGTGCTTATGAACCGTCAAGCGGCAAGAAAAACGAATATTATTACGAATTAGGTAAAGTAAGAGGTATTTCTGACAAAGATGCACAAATGGGTACACAAATATTCGGTGCTCAGGTTTGGAATTATGATAACGAAAGAGTATCTCCTAGTAAAATCAGCGGTTATGTAAAACCTACAAGTTTGGTAAGGTTAACCGTCAATGATTTAGAACCTGTTACTTTGAGTACTTACGCAGGTTACTACAATCTTAAAGATGTGCAGCTTCCTAACCCTGTCAGAAAAATTAAATTAGAAGAAATAAACGAAGACGGAACCGTAGAATTAATTTCGGAAGAAAAATATTCAATTTACGGTAACGGAGTTCCTCTGGAACATGAAATGCTCAAAACTGCTTATGCAGGTGTTTGGGGTTATCAAAACAGATTGTTCAGAGACGGCGCAAACATATACAGAGGTACAAATAAGAAGGTTACAGGCGGTGCTGAAATTCAATACGGTGTAACTGATAATACTACATTTAAATCCAAACTTTCTGCCGATAAAATTTACGAAAAATCGACTTCTAACGTAGTATACAGAGTTCCGACAAGCGATTCATTACTTGTAACGGGTACTCGTAAAAGTGTTAACTACCTTGAAGGTTTGACATCATTAAACAGCATGGAATGGAGAAATGAAAAGAATCCTGAAATGAAAGCTCGTGCTATTGCAGGTTTGAGTGCTGCCCGTGATGTAAGAGAACACAAGAGTCACGGCGGTTACATGGTTCAGGCGGAAGGTGAATTCGGTCAAGATTTATCAGCATACAAAGCGGGTATATTTAAACCTAAGAAATTTAAAGCAAAATTAGAAGCTTTCCATACTTCTCCTGATTGGTATATAGCAAGTACGGATGCAAACTCCAAAAATGACAGAACCGGTGGTAAAGTTTCAGGCGGATTCAATTTCAATTCAACAAATATATTAGGTAGTTACAGTAAATATAAATCAAATATGAATCATCGCTACAGAGGCGGAACGTTAACTTTCCAGGAAGGTGACTTTACCGCAACAACTAAAATTCCTTATGTAGCGGATGCAAGATTTAACAGCTACTATAAACGCGGCGAAAACGACTTAGGCAGAAATAAAAACTATAACTTTGATGCGAATGTATCAAGAGAATTTGGAATTTGGGCAAAACTTCAGGCAGGAAGACGCCAGAGCGTTTATGATACAAGATTCCATCAGGAAACAACTTCCGATCACAATTATTATTCAAGATATACGACTGACTACGCTCAATTAGAT
>CADCOS010000026.1 GCA_902803165.1 uncultured bacterium
AATTTTGTCCGTGATTAAATCTTCATCCAAATAGTATGATTGAGAAAAATTAACAATTTCTTCTCCTTTACGGGAAGTTTTTTCCAATTCGGCATTGACTGAGATTATGTTATCTTTAATTTTAACGTCAACACCTTTTTCATTTCCTTCAAGCGGTTTTAAATTCACTATCACTTTGTATTCGCTGTTTTCTTTAACCAAATTTACCAACATAGGTCGTTGTTGAGGTATAAAAGGACTTTCTTCCAATCCGGATTCAAATTTTTTCATATCACGTTCGTAATTTTTAATCATTTTTTCCATTCGTTTTTCGTAATAGCTCGGGCTTGTAACTTTATTTATCATAACCGCGAGTGCTGCATAAAATGCTAAAAAAGCCGCTATAAAAGTTACCAGCATTATAATTGCGATTCTTAAAATTGTTTCTTTTTTCTCATTGTCCATAATAAAAACTCCTTTCTTTTCTAAAATTTAACAAAATTTGACTTTTGCTTGCAATAAACAATCGGGTAATATTAAAGAATAATATTAGGGAATTTAAATTCAGGCAGGTTATATTTTGAAGTATTTGTATCCATCAAGCTGTTAATGCCGGATTCAACTTCACAGCCATACATGTTGATTAAAGGAAACCCGATCATTTCCGCAAGAGTTTTAACTTTTATATCATAATTTATTCCCAAAACTTTAACTCCTGACTTTGCTGCGGTTAAACATGCGTGAAACCTCATTCCGATTAAATATTCCAGTTTTGACAATTCCTCTACAGCTTCAGGGACGGTTAAGTCTTTCAAGATTTCGGTAACACATCCTCTTGAAGAAAGCATACCTGCAAATTTTTCAATGGTTTGCATGTCGTAAATGTCATGAAGTGATATTAGTTTTATTGTTTGATTTTTAAATTTATGAGCAATGTTATCAGCTAAAGAATTTAAAAAATCATCGTTTAAATTTTTAAAACTTCTCAATTGAACTCCAATTCCGCAGTGTTTTTCAATTTTCGGAATTTCTATTCCAAAAACGGGATCGGAAACTAATTCGGAATCAATGCCGTTATCTTTTAAGAATTTTTGCGAAAAAGAATCTCTTACGGTTATTTTTTGACATTTTTTCAATACAAACAATGTTAAAAGCTTTCCGACTTTTGTTCTAAATGGGGTAAACCCTTGAGCAAAGATAAAAACTTTTTTGTTAAAAACAATCGCAGTCATTATTACGCAAAGATAATAAAGAAGGCTTCTCAGGCTTGTTATGTCTTGTAAAAGGCTTCCTCCTCCTGATATTAAGACATCAGTTTCAAGTATAGGCTTTAAAAAATCCAAAAATTTAACCGAGTCTGCTCCGTATAACCTTGAAGTTTTTTCGGGATTTAATGACAAGACAGTTATTTTTTCTGCATTTTGAGATTTTAGATGATTGATGAGAACTGCAGCAATAGCTTCATCGCCAAAATTGTCAAATCCTATGTATCCTGATATGACATACTTTGTCATATTTATATGTTCTCCATAACAGCTTGCTTGTACGGGATGGATTGTATTGCACCGTAATTTTGTGTTTGTAATCCGGCAACGATTGCAGCAAATTTTGCCGCGTCATGCGGAGTGTAACCGTTGATTATAGCTTGAATAAATCCTCCGTTGAATACATCTCCGGATGCTGTTACGTCAACAGCTTTTTGGGTATTATAAAATTCCGTAAAAGTGGTTTTGCCGTTATATCCCGTGTAATATCCGTTATCTATGTGAGATTTGATAACAACTATTTTTACTCCTCTGTCCCAAAAATAATTTATTGCTTTATCAACGGAATCAATGTCATAAATTCTTACTGCATCGTGTTTAAGGCTTAAAAATACAATATCCGTTAATTCAATTATTTCTTCAAAGTACTCTTTAGTATCTTCTGAGTTCATAAAGCAGGAGGTATAATTCGGATCATACGCCGTCATTACGTTATTGTCTTTTGCAAGTTTGAAAGTTTCTCTAACAAGTTCACGAGCACCGGCGGAGATTGATTGTACAACTCCTGTTGAATATACAAGTTTTAAATTTTTTATTGTCTCTTCGTCGATATCTTCTATTGAAAGCTTTGTTGCTGCTGTTTTTCTTTTGTAATACAATACTTCTTTTTTTTCGGGAGTACTTGACACAATATACATTCCGTTTTGCTCATTATTTGTTTTTATATGAGAAGTATCTATATTTTCTTTTTGCAATGCAGAAAGTATAAATTCACTAAATCCGTCGTTGCCGATTTTGGTAATATATGTGACATTACCGCCTAAACGAGCAACGGCAACCGCCGTGGTTACGGTATCTCCCCCAAAATATTTGTTTAATGTAGATGTCTCAGAAAGTTTACCGTTTGAAGACAATTCAATAAGACATTCACCGATAATGGCTATATCTGTTTTTTGTTCCATTTTACAAAGTCCTTTACTTCGGTTAATATTTCTTTGGTTCTTGATGTAATTTCCTGCGGTGTAAATTCTTGATAAAAATCTCTTCCTACACCGACTGCTGCGGCGCCTGCTTTTAAGTAGGAAGTTACCTCAGCCAATTTAACGCTGCCTGTCGGCATTAAATTTAGAAACGGCATTTGTCTTAATATATTTTCAATGTATTCAATACCGCCCATAGCTTCAGCAGGGAAAATCTTAATCAAAGGCACTCTCGTTTTCCATGCGGTATATGCCTCATTAGCGGTTGATGTTCCGGCAATAAAAGGAATTCTCAAGTTTTTTGAAATCTTAACCAAGCTCATTTGAAAAATAGGGGAAGCAAAAAGTTTAGCTCCGCTTGTAAATGCTGCATCTGCTTGGGTTGAAGTTATTATCCCTCCGGCGCATACTGTTGCTCTTTTTGATATTTCTTTTATAGCCTCAAATATTTCAATAGACTCAACATTTATTTCAAGTACTCTTATTCCGCCGTCAATGAGAGCATTTGCAATTTCTATTGTTCTTGTTTTATCCTTATTTCTTATTATGGGATAAACCTTGTCTTCACAAATATTTGCTATATAATTTTCACTCATTTGTATGTATCCTTTTTACCGAATTTATTATATCATAAATTTAAAAGTGAATAAGTGAATAAGTGTTTAAGTGATTAAGAATAATTTTTACAAAACAGCAAAAATAGTTTTTACAGGGCTTTTAACGACATTCATTATATGTGCGGTATACTATTTTTTGTACAATTTGGTTGAACCAAAAGCATACGATTTTATGACTAAGCATGTGTTAACGGAAAATTTGCCGTTTGACACTTCAAAACAAGTCTATGGAAGCGACGACATTGTTTTAATTGTAATAGATATGAAATCTGTTGAAAAGTATCGGTGGCCTTGGAAACGTGAAAGATATTGCAAAATTTTTGAATATTTAAACAAATATGCACATCCGAAAGCTATAGTTTATGATGCAATCATAGCCGCCCCTGATAATGAAAATCCCGAATCGGATAAAAAGTTGTATAACACGATTAAAAATATAAATAATTTTGTAATCGGTTTTATGCCGAGCGTTAAAGATTGGCAAGATTCCCAATTCGGCAAAGATTATATGGATGTGTTTTCGAAAAAGTTTGCAATAAACTTGGAAAACAAAGCTTCGGAAAAAGAAGATATTTTTTCGAGTTTTTATCCTATGCCAAAGGATTGTTTGAATGCAATCAAATATACGGGCTCTGTCTTTGTAATTTCAGGAGCAATCAACGGAAATATTTCTTATTGGGCAAGAGATGAAATTGTACGTAATCATTCATACATTACAAACTTTGATGGAAATTATTATCCCTCATTATCACTTCAAACATTTTTATTAATAAACAATAATCCAAAGATTGTACTTAACGACAAGTACATAGAATTTCCCGAATTGAATTATAAGATAAATCAGATTGATTCCGAATATCAAAGGACGAATCCTGTAAAATTCTACAAGCTTTACAATTCCGGATATTCTCATATTAATTATTCGGCGCTTGATATAATGAATTCATACGACAATCTGATTTCAGGTAAAAAAAGTATAATAAATCCCGAAGTATTTAAAGATAAAATTGTAGTTGTAGGCGCAAATGTACCGACAGGCGAAGGTTTGAATGATAATAAAAGTACGCCTCTTTCAACAATTCATCCTGGAGCTGATTATCAGGCAACGGTAATAGACAATATTGTGCATAACGATTTTGTTTATGTTCTTCCCGATTGGGTAAATTATGTCTTAACAATATTGGGAATACTTCTCGTATACTTTCTTATAACATCAGCAAATTTAATAAAATCAATGATTTATACCGGATTAATTATCGGTTCTTATTTTGGTTTAAGTGCGGTATGTTTTTATAACGGTGTAATTATAAATGTCCTGACACCTATAATTATGTTTATTCTTACAACGATTGCAGCATACACAAATAAATATGTTATAGAAAACAAAAATAAAGAAAAAGTTCAGAGTGCTATGGGTAAATATATGTCCGACGATGTAATGAAAAGAGTCGTGCAGAACATAGATAATCTCGGGCTTGGCGGGAAAAAAGCCGTAGTTACCGTGCTTTTTGCCGATATAAGAGGGTTTACGTCCATAAGTGAAAGGATGTCCGCGCAGCAGGTTTCGGAAATCCTTAATGAATATTTTACTGAAATGGAGCCGATAATTACAAAACACAACGGTATTATAAATAAATTCATAGGTGACGCAATTATGGCGGTATTCGGAGAACCTATACAAGATGAAAATCACGCTCAAAATGCCGTTAAATGCGCTTATGAGATGTTGAAACGGGTAGAAAAGCTTCATCGCAAGTGGGCAGCAGAAGGAAAACCCGAAATAGAGATAGGTATCGGTATTAATACCGGAGAAGTTTTTGTCGGAAATATAGGTTCGGTCAACAGAATGGAGTACACCGTTATTGGCGATACCGTCAATCTCGCAAGCCGGTTGGAAAGCTATAATAAAATATATAAGACGAAAATGCTTATAAGTACTGCTGTTTATAAACAAGTGAAGTCTTTTGTCGATGTATTAAAAATTCCGGAAGTCCAAATAAGAGGAAAAGCTAATAAAATGGATATTTATGAGGTATTAAAAGTTAAATCGGAGTAATTCAACCGATAATACTAGACAAAAATTTTTCCTTGTTATAGAATTGTAAATAATTGTTAATATCTTAGTCATCGAGGTTTAAAAATGGATCAAATAATTAAAGTAGCTTGGGAATTAAACGAAAATACTGATAACAGATACAAACTCGTTTATGAAATAGCTGAGCTTGCTAAGAAGCTTGTTGATGAAACGCAAATGAAAAAAGCCCGAGACGAGTTCGGATTCGAAGAAGTTGTTCAAGACAGTTCTTATAAAAAAGAAAATCCTGTTGAACACGCTATTATGGTGAAAGCTTCCGAATCTGACGATACTGAATTGGTCGGCTAGATTCTATAAGTTATTTTTAAAGGAGGCTTTCGAAAATCGGAAGCCTCCTTTAATTTTGACTTTTTTGATAATATTGTAAAAATTTCTTAACAAAATAGCAATTTTAAAAATTTACGAACTTACTAAGAAAGGAAGGTCGAAATGATAAACAATAAATACAGTAAAAAACTCATGAATCTAAGGTGGGGGTTGTAGTACTATGGCAATTAATCCGGCAGCAATATTTTCCACTTTAGGTAACCCCAATTCCCTTGTACCGTTAGCGGTTAAGGATTTGTCCACTACGGCAGGAATGACCGCAGGTTCTTATGTTACAGGGAAAGAAGAAGGTGTAGACAGGTTTATCGATGAATTCGGTACCGGTATGATTTGGCTTTTAGGCATACCTGCCTTTAAAAAGCTTTATGACTATACGGTATTTAAAGCATTTGGCTTGGATGCAAATTTTGATCCGAGAAACCTTGAAAACAAGGACGTATTTGAAAAAATTAAGCAATACGCCCCTGATTCCGATGTTAAAAAAGGCCTTGAAAAAATCTCAGGGAAGCAAAAGTTGTTTAAAAATCTTGTATCAACCAGATTTGTTGTCTCAACGGGTTTGACAATTGCTTCCTATCTTATGCTGACAAAATTTAAGCAAAAGTTTACAGAAAATAAAATTAAACAGAATTTAATAGCAGAATATGAGGAAGCACAAAAACAAAATAATAAACAGGACAACCAAGAGACCGATTCTAAACTCATTTCGACAAAAGAGAGCGACCTTTCCTTTAAAGGAATCGGTCCTATGGTTGAACAATTTGCGTTTTCACCTGTTAAGAATATGTATATTTTAGAAGCGGCTATTACAGGTACGAGGCTGAAAGAATCAAGAAGCCCGCAAGAGCTTATGGGTTATGTAATTAAAGAAGGTATGACTCTTATGTTCCTTTATTATGCCGGCGGGAAAATCCAAAAAGAAATGGGAAAACACGCTGTTAGGAAACATAATAAGTCAATTGCTCTGGACGCAAGGGTTATTGAAGGTAAAGATTTAAAAGAAGCTTTTGAAACCAAATCTGTAGAAAAACATTTGGCTGATTTTAAAGCCGAGTGTACTTCCGATGCGAAAATGTACGAGTTTTTGCATAAAAATCCTGACAATTTAATTGTAAAAACGGCAAAACAATCAGATGCAATCAAGTTATACAAAGCTAAAAAATGGTATCAATTCCTTAAACAGCCAGATTTAAGCAAGCCTATTGATACAAGGGCTTATATTGACTTGAAAGAGATAAAAGAAATCAATAAAAATATTAACGAACTTTATGAACAGTACAAAGCGGCTCTTGCAAAAGGCGAAACTTCGGATAAATTCTTTAAAGGAGTTAAAAAACTAAAAAGGAATTCAGTTCTTGCCAATATCGGGGTAAGTATTCTTGCTCTTGGTGTAATTACACCGGGGATAATGCTTTTAAAAAGGCTGTTGTCTCATGAAGATACGGAATTTCAAACAAAGAAAGAAATCAGGCAGCAATTAATTGACGAAGGTGTGATTGCCTAATTGAAGGTTTTTACCGACTTTGCATTGCCGGTAATTTACAGGATTAAATTATTGGTGTATAATTAGTCCATAGTTTTATTAAGGAGAATGTATCGTGAAGATTTACGAAGGATTGCTGACTGTCACAAATGAGAAGTTTTGTATTGTAATTTCAAGATTTAACGAATTTATCGGAGGTAAATTACTTTCGGGTGCAATTGACGAATTGAAAAGACATGGTGTAGAAGACTCAAATATTGATATTGTATGGTGTCCCGGTGCTTTTGAAATTCCGCTTGTTGCAAAGAAATGTGCTAAAAGCGGCAAGTATAGCGCAGTAATTACACTCGGTGCGGTCATAAAAGGTTCAACATCGCATTATGACTATGTTTGTGCGGAGGTTTCAAAAGGCGTGGCTTCTGTTTCTTTGGAAACGGGTGTTCCTGTTATATTCGGAGTTTTAACAACTGAAAATATTGAGCAAGCAATAGAAAGAGCCGGAACAAAAGCAGGGAATAAAGGTGCTGATGCCGCAAAATCCGCTATAGAAATGGCTAATTTAGTAAACCAGTTGTAATTTACGGCAAAATTTAATTAATCTGTCTTTATAATTTAAATAAGGAGTGTATGTAATGTCCGAAATTATCACAGAGTATAGAAATGAGAATACAAAAGATATTGATTTGCTTTCTACCATAGATGTGGTAAGAAAAATAAACGAAGAAGACAGAATTGTGGCAGGAGCGGTTGAGACGGAACTTCCAAATATTGCGCGTGCTGTTGATATTATTGCAAAACAATTTTTGTCAGGCGGAAAATTGTATTACTTCGGAGCCGGAACATCAGGAAGGCTTGGAGTTTTGGATGCTTCAGAATGTCCTCCTACTTTCGGAGTCAGACCGGACATGGTGCAGGGTATTATAGCAGGTGGTGATACAGCGCTCAGACTTGCGGTAGAAGGGGCGGAAGATAATTTTGAACAAGGCGAAAAAGATGCTGAAATCCTTACTAAGAATGATGTTTGTGTAGCAATTTCAGCAAGCGGAAATCCTAAATATTTACTCGGTGTATTGGCTCAGGCTGAGAAAATCGGATGTAAAACGATAGCAATCACATGTAATCATAAAGCTGCAATATTAGAAGAAGTAGGACTTGGAATTTGTGTGGAAGTAGGCCCTGAAGTAATTGCCGGTTCAAGCAGAATGAAAGCGGGAACCGCTTCAAAAATGGTTTTGAATATGCTGACTACGGGCGCTATGATAAAAATCGGCAAAACTTATGAAAACTTTATGATAGATTTAATGCCGACTAACGAAAAATTGAAAGACAGAGCCATAAGAATTGTTTC
>CADCOS010000027.1 GCA_902803165.1 uncultured bacterium
AGAAAAAGAAATAAGTACATAAAAAAGATTAAATATATTTATTTTAAACCCCTCACCCTACCCTCTCCCCTTTGGGGCGAGGGAAAAAAGGTATTTGCACCGAAATATATATTTCGGTGCAGAAATATTTATGCTAAAACAACCCTAAAAATTTCTTTTTCTTTTCCGGTTTAGCTACTTTTTGAGTTGATTCAAAAATATCTTTGTTAATTGCACTTAACCGCGCATTTGCATCAAAATCATTAAACAAATGCACTTCAGGAATTGTTTCAGGTCCGTTGGCGACAGTATCTGTCGGTAATTCAACTTTTGTTTTAGTTGAATAATGCGCACCAAGCCCGCTTTGATTCGTATTTTGAGTTTGTACAGGTTTTATATCTTGAATCTCATTCATTTTTAAAACATTTCTCCGTATCTTAACAGTTTATGCAAATTCGCTTTTGGCAGATACATCATTCCTATTTGCGGAGGAATATCAGGTACCTTATTTATTATACACTCTTTCATGTATTCATTACCGGCGGGATCTAAGAACCTGAATCCGAGTTTGTAAAAGAACAGAGCCGGAGAAGATTCTTTCCAGACCGGAGATGAAAAAGTCACAATACGCCCTTCTGCTTTGGGATCAAACATGGCTTTTTCAGCTAAACCTTTTATTGCCTCCGTTCCTAGCCCGCACCCGACTTTTGGCGATTGAATGTAATCAATCACATAACAGTTTTTCAAATATTTTGTTTTACGCTTTATCGGCATAGGTTTTATAAAGAAATTTTCGCCTACGCCGGTATTGTCTTCAATTTCTTCCTCTATTATATCGACATAGTTGTCCTCAATATCACCTGCAATAATGATATTTTCGCCACGCCTGAATTTTTTAACCCTTAGTTCCGCTTTTTGTTTAAGAAACGGTGTCTTAAAACTTAATATTGGCGGTATCTGAACCGTAGATTTTGCCGTCGTTGTTTTAGCGACACTCACGGGCATGTGAGTATCAACATTTACAATGTTGTTAATCATAGTAACCTAACCTAACCTAAAATTTCTAACCTTATATATATAAAGTCACTATGGATTCTAAAATTGCCTTTTTTAAATCATTTTACCTAAATAGTTAACAAATCTTAACATAACGAGTCTATAAGACTCGTTAGAATAATTATAATACTTTACAGTTTTTGAGAAGAATTTAACTTATACCCTAACTTACCAAACCGCCTAATGCCATTACATCTTCATATTCGGCACCGGCTTCCAGCATTTCTTCCGCAGTAAAACCAAAAAGTGTTATTGTATCAATAATTTCGTTTTTATGGTCAATATTTTTTATAACCGTATTAAGCGCCGATTCTCTTGTCATATATTTAAACTTGTCATTTATTTCTTGTTTAAGATTTCTGCGTTTAGCTTTTCCCATAATTACACAGCCTCCATCGCAAGAAGGGCAGCACCTATCATGCCCGAATAATTTCCCGCTGTTGCAAGCCTTATGGATGTAGGCGTCGTAACAATGTCAGCATTTACTTTTTCTTCAATTGTTTTAATATCGACAAATTGTGCCATCGAACCTGACAAAACTACGCAATCCGGATCAAAAATGTTTGCAAGCCCCATAATTCCTATAGTAATATCATTTTGCCAGCGATTTAATACGTCAATCATTTTTTTGTCGCCTTTTTTAACACCTTCAACGACATCATAAGTAGTAACATTTTTATTATTTAACATTTCTTCCGCAGTTATTTTTAATGCTGTTCCGGAAGCATAAGCTTCATAACAGTCCCAGCTTCCGCAAGAACATTTTCTGCGTTTATCCGGATACATTTTGAAATGCATTTCTCCTGCAGCGCCTGATTTTCCTTTAAGAAGCTTATTATCTATAATAATTCCGCCTCCGACACCAGTCCCTAAAGTAAGCATAACAGAAACTTTTGCCCCTCTTGATGCTCCGATTTTATATTCCGCCCATGCAGCTGCATTTGCATCATTTTCTAAAAATACACGTTTTTTGCTTAATCCCTGAAAATTAATTGTGTAATATCCTTCAACAAGATTTCCGGTTGAGCCTATAACGGCGGTGTTTTCATTGTTAACGGCGCCCGCAGTTGCTATAGCTATAACATCCACCTGCTGCTCATACTTATTTATTTGAGAAATCAATATATTTTTAATCTCATCAATAGTTTTTGGGGTAGCAAATTTTTCAGGCTCTTGCAGTAATTTGCCGCTCTCATCTATAACCGTACTGTATATTTTTGTCCCGCCTATATCAAAGGCTAAAGCTTGTTTCATATTTACACCTTTTTATTTATTAAAGTTAACAAATCTTTTTGTAATCAAATGCGGCCTTGTTATTGCCGAACCTATTACAACCGAAAATGCGCCTAACTCAAACGCCTGCTTTATATCTTCAGGCAACCATATTCGCCCTTCCAGAATAATCGGTTTATCGATTGTTTTTACAAGTTTTTCCAGAAGTTCAAAATCAGGAGTTTCTCCCGCTTCTCCCGATTCATACGTATATCCGGCAAGAGTTGTGGAAATAATATCAGCCCCGAGTTTTGCGCAGTTTAAACCTTCTTCTAATGTTGAAATATCTGCCATAGCAAGTCTTCCGTGACTATGTATTTCTGAAATTATATCGTTCAACGTGCAGTCAGGCCGAGGTCTTGAAGTACCGTCAAATGCTATTATATCAGCTCCGGCATTAATTAATTCCCGAACATCATCAAGCGTCGGCGTTATATAAACAACGCTTCTCCAATTTTCAGGTAATTTATCAGGTTTAGTCAAACCTATTACGGGAACATTGAAACTTTTCGCCATTTTCACATCTCTCGCACCCGCAACTCTTAATGCCGCTGCACCGCCGTTTATCACCGATTGCATCATTGCATGCATACATTTTTCATCATAAAAAGGTTCTCCCGGCATTGCCTGAGATGAAACAACAATTTTTCCCCGCAGATAATCTATGATAGCCATAAAAATATTTTAACATTGAAAAAATTTTTGATGTTGATAATATTAAGATTCGTAACTATAATAAATAATATTAAATTAGCCTCATGAGGTATGAAAATGAAAAAGAAAATTTTGTATGGTTGCATTGTTTCAGGATTGGCTGTAATAATAGCCGGAATATCATTGTTTTTGGTTAAAGAAGAACAAACACAGATTTCTGAACAAACAAAAGAAACTAAGACTGTAAAGCAAACTCCGACAGTAAAACAAGAAACAGTACAGGAAAAAACTACAGAAATACAGGAGAAATCGTCTTTTAATCCCAATAAATATTCGCAATACGAAATTCCTCTGATTTCAATAAATGAAATTTCAAAACTGTCCGAAAAGAGTAAAACCGCTTTAGAAAATCTCATGGAAAAATCACAAGGCGCATATTTTATAAAATATAACCCCGAGAAAAAAGATACGGTTTTGCTTCTTCAAAATTTGAATTTGAAAGAGAATAAATACCTGCGTCATAATTTACAATATGTCCATATTTCCGATAATGGCGAAGTTAAAATATTTGAAGCAGGCTACTCAGGAGAAGATGGGGAAATATCAAACGCCGTAAACCAAACCGATGATGTATGGGAATTTGACAAATCAATTGAACCGCCAAGACCATTAAAACACGTAGCATTTGATGATAATGGAAAAATTTCATTCATAGAATATTGGAATTATTCCGACGATAATGAAATAAAATACGAAATGAAAGATAAAAAAGGAAAAACAATTTCTGTACTTAAAGAATCACAAAAGGATGAAAATAATTTCAGACGCGAGCATGTTTTTTATGATGATAAAGGAAAAACTTCGGTCAGTATTTCAGAATCTTATGTAGGTGCCGATTTGAAACATTTTTCTTTTTACGATGAAACAGCCGATTCAATTATTATTGAAAGCGAATTTAAAGACGGTATAAAAACCGAAGAAAAAATATATAACAAAAATTTTGAACAGGTAAAAACGGTTAAGCCTGAGTACAAAGACGGTGAATTGGAGTCAATTCAAGTTTTGAATATTTCTCATGCAGAGAATTCATTAAAAGAAGAGTAATTCGACGGAACGTATTTAGGTCTTGTAAATATTTCGGTTATTTTGCTTGAAGCAAATACAGCAAGCCCTGTAATAACGGCATATCCGATGTAGCTTAATAGGGCTTTGCCGTAAAACTTCTTTAAGTTTTTAGCCAAATCTTTTGACAACCCTGCTTGTTTAGCCATTTTTATACCCTTATGGCTTGCAAGAGCTTCTTCCGCTACAGTAGGAAGTATAGCAGCAAAAGCTATTTTACCGCAATTATCCTGTAAAACATCCCAAGCGTCTCTGTCCGCACCTTTAGGTTTTCTTCTCGAAAACAGCGCAACCGTTCCCATTAAACCCGCTAATGCATATCCGGGAGCTCTCATTTTTTGGAGCATGCGACCGAATCCGCCGTTTAAATGATTCATTGCATGACCAAGTTCGTGAAAACCTGATATTGTAGTTCTTTTATCATTTATTCTTATTCGTTTTAATTTTGGAGCGTAATCTGCATTTAATCCGGCTTTAATTTCACCTTCCGCAGTTTTTTTGCCGCTTAATGTATATATTTTTTCCGATGACGGGCTTGTAAATTCTAAACTTTGTACATATAATCCCTTCTCTTTTAAGCCGGAATTATCAACAGCCCTATAAAAAATATCTCTGTACTTGTCATTATTCCCATGTTCAATATGCATTTGTTTCAAAAATGATTTTGAAAAATACGGTAAGAGTGCGGTAACACCCGAAGCAGCGGCAGAAGCCAAACAAAACCCCACTACCGCAGAAGTATTGCTTCGCTGTACATAATTTTCATTATTGTATGTATACGAGTTTGTCGAAATACCGTTTACCACACACTTCACCTACAAAATAGAATTCTACGATTATTTTAAAACAAAACAAAGTGAAAAATTGTCTGTTTTTAACTTCTATGTAAATTTATGTAAAGATTAATTTAATTTTCCTAAAGTTTTTTTTAATACTGCCGTAATAGAAGATATAAGGAGTATTTATATGGCAGATGAAATAAACGGAGTCAGCGGCGGAAATAATGTAAATAATAATGCCGGTACACGTAAAGTAATTGAAGAAACAAATTTCCAATTTAGTATACCTAAACCAAAAGGACCTTCTGCAATAGGTAAAGGCGGTGATCCGTTTTTCCGTAACATTAATGCACCTAAAGATCAGATTCAGGAACTCCTTGAAGAAACTACCGTTGTTCAAGATTGGATGAACAGAGAAGCAAGCAATAACGCAGCTTTAGCATGCCTTGATAACGAAAATTTAAAAGAAATATATTATGAAATAAAAGACGGATTCGGAGAATACGGTCCTATAATGTTAATGGGTTTCAAAACTCCGCAGGGCGTTGAAATTCCGAGACTTAAACTTCTTGACAAAAACGGCGATGTAATTGAGGTTTTGACAGGTCCTATGGCAATGGATGAACTTAATAAAAGGGCTTTGGCTTTTCGTTCATCTACGCAGGATTATGAACAAGTTGAAACACAATCGGAAGAAAATGTCGGCGTCATACAAGATTATTCCGGTAATCCTGACGATTACGTATAAAAATCTATTTATTTTCTTTCTTTAAAATTATTCCGTTAAGTTTGCAAAATGATGTCAGAATACTCAATTCTTCTTTGATTTCTTTTTGCAGGAATGTTTGTTCCGCAACTATAGGAACATTTTTTGCCGCTTGGAACATTTTTATCGCTTGTTTTACATATATTCCTCTGGAATTTGTTTTAGGAAGCGCAAGTTCCTGATAAAGCTTTGCGCATTGCAGATATGTTTTTACAAGTACATATTCCAAATTAAATTGTTTTGAAACAAATATTGCCTTTTCCAAATAAACTTTTGCCGACTCAAAATCCTGTTTTGCCAAATAAATTTCGCCGATTAATTTGTTAAATAGCGCTATAAAGTAATAGTTGTTGATATTCGGACCTTGAGCAATATCGAGCGCTTTTGTTGCAATATCAAGTGCAAGCTGAACGCCGTTTGTAATAAGCTTTGTCTCGGCAATTAAATACCAAGAAAGTAAAACCCCTGTTGCGACTTTTTCTTTGGCAAAATAAGAAACTTGTTCATCCAAAATTTCTTCTGCCTTTTTAACCTGATTATTTTCTTTAAGAATTTTTGCAAGCAATGTTTTTAATATATTCTTTGTGAAATTATCATTAACATTATTTGCATACGCAGCAACGTTAAATAATTCGGTTTGTAATGTCGAATAATCTTTTTCTATAAATTTGTTAATTATATCAATCAAATTCCATCTTGAAACAATGAATGTATCCATGCTTTCAAGCGAATATTCTTTTAACATATTATCAAGGAGTTTGTTTGAAATATTTATATCTCCCTTTATAGTATTTGCAAGAGCAAGAAGTAAATTCATTCTGCAAAGCATAGTAGGACGATTCTCATTATTTTTATCAAGAATTTCGTCTATTGAACTAATTATATCGAACACTCTGTTATTACCCTGAAAAGCAAGAGCTTCCGCAAAATCAAAGTAAATTCCGAGCCATAACTCATACAAATCATTTATGTTTATAGAAGGGGTATTTTTACCTTTATTCAAAACTTTTTCCAGTTCGGGAAGAAGTTCATTTTCAACAGTGTTAATTAATTGGCCGTAATTTCCCAGCCTTAATAAAGGCGTTACAAAACGAGATTTTACAAGAACTGATTCAAATGGCATTGTTTCGGGAAGTTTATTCAAAACATTCTCCGCACACTCTATCGCCCCAAAATAATTTCCCGTTTTCATAGCGCATGAAGCTACATATCCCATAAGTTCAATGTGTTCTGCGATTTCGTCATCATTAAGCATCATTACGGCATTTTGCAAATATTCAAAAGCCGCATTTGAATCAATCGGTTCCAATAGTTTCCCGACTCTTGTATAAATATTCTTTTTAACTTTAATATAAAATTCCGTATTTTTATTCTCTATTAATTTTAAAGCTTGTTTTTGGCAAATAATATAAAGTCCGATATCTCCGATGTATGAAGAATGTTTCATTAATAATGTCCAAAAATCAAAGGCTTGTTTATTATCATTCAATTTTTGCGTAATATATGCCAATAAAGCTACAGAAGAATGTTTATATATGCTCAAAATTTCATATAATCTGTTTGAAATTTCTTCAAATTGAGAATCATTTTTTAAAACAGCTACAACCATTTTCCATATTTCTTCGGATTTAAATTCAAATGACAGATTATTTATCTGAGTAATAAACCCTGATTGAACCAAATGCTCAATTATACGCTCAAACTCTGATTGCGTATTATTATCAAAGTGTTCCAAAATTGCGGGATAAAATTTTGTTCCCAAAACGGATAACGCCGTAATCAGTCTGTATGATTTAATATCTTCCTGTTTAAGAATTTGAAGTCTTGATTCTATAACTTTATCAATTGACTTATAGTTATTAGATTTTAGTCCAAACCGTTTTATATCGTGATTTAAAAGCATTACCTGCTCAATAAAAGAAGGATTGCCTCCGGTTAATTTTACTATTGAAGAAACCGAATCGCCCGAGATTTTTTCAGGATATTGTTTTAAAAACTCTTCCGCTTGAGCCTGTGTAAACGGTGAAATATTCAAATCAAGATAATTTTCTTCTGTCAAAGACGGGGCTGAAAAGATTCCCATGCCGGGACGAATTTGAGAAGTCAAAATAATAAATTTTGAACGATCTTGTATTATATCTTCTTTTAAAAGCTCTTTTATAAAATCGAAAGACATTCCGTCTATGTGTTCAAATTTATCAATGATGAAAACTATTTTCATTTTTTCTATTATAGTGAAAATAACTTTCTTTAATATCATAAACATTTTAGATTTGTTATAGTAAATATTTTCATATTTATCAACCGTTTCAGGGTATAAAAGATTTAATAAATCCAATATTTCCTGATGATTAAGAGTCGGAAAATCCTGTTTAAAAAATTTTATTGAATTTTTCTTTAACTGTAACGTATCAGGGCAAAAATTATTTATATTAAAAAAGGTTAACAGCATATCCTGAAAATAGCCGAAAGGTGACAATTGAGTGGTTTGCGTGCATGTTCCCATCAGCCAAATTAATTTTGCGTTTTTTAATTCATTGATAGCCGAGCGCAAAACCAAATTTTTCCCGCTGCCGCTTTCCCCGCAGACGGTTATAATCTTTGAATCAGCGCTCTTTATTCCCTCTACAAGACGTTCCCTTACTTTTTGTTGTGAATTAACATTGGCTGAATATTTTAATTTTGAATCCAAATCTTTTTTTTCAGCCGACAGATTTGCGCCGCATTTTCTGCAAAGTTTTGATTCCGGAAGATTTGCAGCATTACATTCAGGGCATATTTTTAATAATTCTTTTTCGCATCCTGAACATTTAATAGCGGTAATCAGATTATATGTGCCGCAATCTTTACATATAGCGCCTATCTTAGCTCCGCAAGACGGGCATTTTAATGACTTATCTTCAATCTCATTTTTGCATTTAGGACAAATCATTTAAACAATCAATCCTTTACTAAAAACATTATTTCGTTAAGCGAATCCAAAACTTCTTCTTCACTCATTCCGAGTGATTTTGCGATTTCACCTACGGACATTTTTTCGTTATATTTCATTCTGCAAACTTCAATAACTCTTTTTTCAGGGTGTTTTGAGTCGAAAGCTTTTACTTCTTCTAATAAATCATTGTTATCTTCATCCTGCTGTTCCGGCTCAAAGTCAAAACATTTGTAATCAGGAAGCGATATCTCTTTGCTTTTCGGAGCATTTTCAGTAACGTCTTCAAGTTCGGCTTCCACCCCTGTTAATAAATCATCAGACGTTTCATCCGATTCCAGAGAAGTTTCAAGAGCATCGTCTTGAACGAGTTCAGTTTCTTCTTCCGTTATTAATGTATCCGATTCGTTATCAGATAATAATTCTTCTGATTCTTCTTCCGGAGTTAAATTGTCTTCATCAGCCGGCTCATTAAATTCAAAATCAACCTCTTCGGCTACTTCTTTCTCGGGTTCTTCCGAAACTAATTCTTCAACCGCACCGTCTTCAACATTAAAGAAATTATCCTCGTCTTCTGTTTCTTCTAAAGGAAGGATTTCTGAATCTTCTTCCGTCTCTGTCTGTTCTTCAGATAACTCCGATTGTTCGTCTGATTTTGTTTCTTCCTCTAATAAAGCCGTTTCTTGATCATTTTCATTATTTACACCATTAATCATTTTATCAACTAATGATACATCAACTTTTTCCAAAACAACGTGCGGAATTTCTTCCTCGATATTTTCAACTTCAACAGTTTCCTCTTGTTCAGGTTCTTCATCAAAAGTTAATTCATTTTCTTCCTGAACAGGTTCTTCCTGTATTGATAATTCGGGTTCATTTATAACCAAATCTTCAAGTAATTCATCATCTTCAACATCTTCGGGTTCAATAGCAGGTTCTGATACCGGCGGTACAGGCTTAACTACAGTTTTCAAATCAGGCACAGCCGCAGAGCTTTGACGTCTTAATGAAATCCCCATTTTTTTAGGGACGGTAATCATTGATGTCGCTACTATTTTTTCCAAATAAGATTTTAAAACATCTTCATTCTCTACCGTACCTGCAACAACAGCAGCATGCTCATATACATCTTTTACGATGTCTTCCAATATACTCTCACAGCCGGAATATTTTCTGTGCTGTTTTATCATTGATACAATTAAATCGTAATATTTTTCCATAAATCAACTTTCTCTATAATTTTATAATTAATACAGGGTTGCCTTGTAAGGTTTCAAATACACTCATATTCATACTCAAATTAATATTTAAAGCATTTTGAACCGTTGTTTTTATTACATCATCGACAACTTTTTCTCCGCTTGAAGCGGTTATTTGTTTTATTCCGAACCTGTGCGAATCCTTGTTATACTCAAGTTCCAACGCAATTTTGTTAGTTATAGGAGGTTTGCTTAACAGCAATAATTCCGTTTTAAGGTTAAGCTGAATAATCTTACCCATTTTAACAAAATACCTTTTTGCAGTACTGTTTGAAGTATAGTTTGCAGGAACTTCCCAATTTACTGACAGGTTAGATACTAAAATAGAAGCATCTAAATTTTGTTCAATTGCAGGTATCGAAACAGCATTTCCTTCATTGGTATTTTTTAATTCAGGCTGCTTTTCAACGGTTTCAACAGGCATTGCTTCTTCCTGAGGCTGTTCGGGCTCACTTTGAACCTGCTCCTCAATTTTTGCGGGTTCATTCGGAACATTATTTGCAGACGGCGATATAATAAAATTATTGTACGCCCAATAACCGGCACCGCCTAATAAAACAATGAACAGCACTATCGGAAGCAAAGGCGACATTTTTTTGCTCTTGCCCATATTAACCGCATTTACCGCATTTTCTTCTTCTTGCCCGAACAGAGTATCAATCTGCTCATTTGGAACAGCATCTTCTTCTTGAGCTGACAGATAACTGTCATTGCTATCCAACATTTCTTCGGTTAACCCGCCGCTTTCATTTTCAACTGTTTGTACAGAATTTTCAATAGTATCAATGCTTGGCGTAATTTCGGTCGAATAATCAAATTTTGATAAACTATTCATTTCGCTGTCATTTTGTTCATCAACTAAAGTTTTTTCTTCAACTTCAGAATCTTCAGTCGCCGGAATTTCTTCCGTAACATTTTCTTGAACGAATTCTTCGGATTCGACAAAATCTGACAAATCAACGATATCTTCTGATTGAACGCTTGTCTCATCCGTAATTTCAGATTCTTTTTCTTCCGATTCATTCAATTCTGCAATTTCTTCAACAGGAGAATCTGTTATTTCCTCCGCTTCCGAATTATCCGCAAAATCTTGTAACGGTTCGTATTCCGTAATCTCAGGCTGCTCAACCAGGTTATTTTCAGAATCTTCTAACAAATCCGCCGGCTGTTCTTCAAACTGGAATTCTTGCTCATCTGCCGCATCTAAAGGATTTTCTTCCAAGAAAGAATCTTCTTCCTGCAAATCAACAGGCATCATAACATCGTCTTCAGCAAGCGATAAGTCGACAACATCTGAATCCTCAACCAAACCGTCAATTGGAATTATTGAATCTTCCTGTGCTGCCTCTTCAAGTAAGTCAAAGCTTTCGTCAGGACTTTGTACCTGCAATTCTCCTGTTTCTTCCGAATCCTGCATAAGTTCTCCGTCAGAATCCGCTTTCTCATCTTGTGATACAGAGGAGATGAATACAATATTTTCAAATCTGTTTTTAGCTATAAAAGCGTTATACAAAAATTCCCGAGCGCTTTTTGATTGAGTAAGCAGAACAAGTAATTCTTGTGTCAACTTCGTTTTACCGTCCAGATAATCAAATATTTCAATCTCAAAGTTTTCAGGCAAATCTACATCGTCAAGAGTGCTTAAACGTGATTCCAAATCATAAAACGAAACAAGTTCAGCCTCATCTACTTTGTAATATCCCGATACATCATTTGTTGTATCTATATTTTCAGGAAATATAAATCCTGCAACAGATGCATTGTCAAGTTCTTCGTCAACCTTAATAAACATATACGCTAAAGGAAGCACATTAAAATCATAATGAGATTTTGGAACAAAAAGCTCACCGTCGTTAAAAAACAACCTGACATCAATATAGTTGTTACCTTTTAAATAAATATCGGAAATCTCATAATCTTCCAATACCTTGGATACATTATGCAAACCCGATTTTGTGTCAATTTCTATGTCGCTGAAATATTTATCGGCAGCCTTAGCGGCAAAAACATTCGATACCGATTTATTTCTTAAATTCTTATCTTTTATACCTGAACATGATTTTTGGGAATCTTCAAGTACAAAATCCTCAATTAAAAACTGGTCATTATTCACTTAACATACTCTCCCTGATTTTTACGTCTATAATATCATAACTTTGTTAAAAAAACCATATTGTAACATTTACTTTGACTTAATATATCTAATCATTAAACCATATAGTGTATTTTTTTAATCAATGTTAAAGAATAAACTTTTCGTATCGTAAATACATATTGAAAGGACATAAAAATGTTTTCGTCAATGATTCAAAATCTGTTATCATCGTCAGGTCGAGCAAGCGCCATGCAGCGTGCCGTACAGATGAATAATCAGATTAACAGCATTAACTCACAATGGCTTCCGGTTGAAAAAAATACAGCCTCGGCTTCTGCCGGCAATCCTGTTTCTTTTGAAAAAGTCTTGCAGGCAGGCGCAAAAACCAAATTCGGCGACTTGTTAACAAATCCCGCAACAAGAGTAAATGCCAAAATATATACCGATACAGCCGCATCCGCTTCAACTTCAAAAATAGGTTCTATTACTAAATCCAAAATAAAAGAACTTGTTTCTAAAGTTTCAAAAAAGCACGGAGTAGATGAAAAACTCGTTAATGCACTTATAACACAGGAATCCGGCTTCAATCCCAATGCAAAATCCAAAGTTGGCGCAATGGGTTTAATGCAGCTCATGCCTGCCACTGCAAAAGGGTTGGGTGTGACAAATCCTATGGATCCCGAACAAAATGTTGAAGGCGGAGTAAGGTATCTGAAATCAATGCTTAACAAATACAACGGCAATATAATATTGGCTCTGGCAGCTTATAATGCAGGTCCAGGTGCAGTTGATAAATACGACGGCGTTCCGCCATACAAAGAAACTCAAAATTACGTAAAATCAATTCTGTCTAATTACCTGTAATGCTCTAGGCTGCTGTATTTATCTTTTTTTGACGTTCTTTTTCCTGCTTGTCATGAATACGTCTTGTGTTTGCATAGGTAATCTTAGGTATTAAAATACCAAGTATAAATGGAGATATAACTACAAGAGAAATCAATGCCGGAATTGAATTCAAACCTTTTGCCGAACTTAAAATCTTGTTGTGTTTTGTACCATTCATAAGTTTCTTGATTGATTCATTAATTTCAGCAGATTCAGCTTCTTTTGAACCGCCTAATTTTTCAAAGAATTCTGTAATTTTTTGGTTTCTTTCTTTCTTAGTTAAACCTTTAAGCTCTTCTGTTGTAAATCCGGAATCCTTAAACATAGTGTCATAGTTTTCCGATTTGGAAAGTATCTTTTGTAAATCGCCGTTGTTGGTATCTATATATTTGCAGAAATTGAGCATCTTCGCTTTGGAATCGACTCCGCCGTATAAATTATTCAATTCTGCATTGGAAAGTACATGCATACGACTGTATGGATTAATCAAATCAACAAATTTCTTAAATCCTTTTTCATTTCTGTCTCTGTTCATAAGAACAAAGCCGCGCTTATTTTCATAAGAAGAAACAAATGCTCTTGTTAACAAAGGTACAGCAAAAATTACCGACAAACTTGACGTCAAATCTCTTATTAAGATTTCGTACAATTCCGTATAATCTTTTTTGCCGTTTTCATCAACTTGCGCACGACTGACAGCTTTCATTCCCCTCGGGAATAATAAACCGAATACTGATAAGACCGCCATTAATGTCGGAGTAAAGTTTATTCCGTCATACTCAAATTCAGAAGCTAATTTTTCTTTTTTGTTTTTATTCAACAAATTGCCCAATTTATCAAGCCATGATTTTTTAGGCGCTTTTCCTTTAAATGATACTTCTGAAGAATTATTTTCATTTTCTAACGGCTTTTTATTACCTGTGTGTTTTGATTCTTTCATTTTGTTTGCAGTTATTGTACCGGGAGCAAGTTCATTTCTTGCATAAATCTTCGGTATAACAGACAAAACACCCAGTGTTGTAAATATAGTTACAATATTTGTAATAAATCGTTTAGCAATACTTTCATTGCGTAATTTTTCCGCACCCAGAGCATCCAAATCTTTCAATTTATCATTTAATTTAAGCGTATCATCACAATATTTCATCATCGCTTCAATTGCATCGTTAGAAGAGAATGCAACAGCGTCTTCTTTTGTTCCTACTTTTATCTTGCCAAGCATGTCAAGCTCGGTGGATGTACTCATTTTTATGTTGTTAATGTGTTTTTCAATATTAGATAAACATTCTTTCTTAGCTTTAGATGCCGAACGCTTGAATAATCCCGTTTTTTCAGGCATTGCTTCGATTTGAGAAAGTATGTATTGAACACTTTCTTCTGTTGTATTTTCTTTGCCGACCGTATTTTCAAGCATTTCACGAATATTCTTGCTCATGAATTCTTTTTTGAATTCTTTCTTGTTTTCAAGAATCTTCTTATCAAATTCAGGTCTTGTAATCATTTCTTTCAGACTGTTACCAAAACGCTTGATTAATCTTGTATTTACACCTGTTGATTTGCCGAATTTTGCGCTAAGCATGAACATTAATGGCGCAATAGCCATCATTAAAGGTCCCGTTAGACCTTCTCTTAAAAATACCTCCATGCCTTCTATAACATTTACTTCACCTGTCAACTCTTTATCACGGGAAAATGCGGTTAAAGTACGAGGTCCGGTCATGCCGATAACATCTTGAATCAGAAAACTTGCCATAAAACCGGCATTTTGAATACCTTCAGTGATAGTGCTTGCTGTAGCCAAAAAACCGCCGCCCTTAAAATTCGGCGTACTTGCATGTTCGTGCTCATTATGGGCAATCTGCGCACTATTATTTACTGAACATTGCTGAACTTTCAACGACACCAACCCTTTATTAAAATGTACTTTCCTCTTTATCTAAGTATTCTGATTTTTGATTATTGCTATTTTGTTACAAATTTCGGCAAAATTGTTACAAATAGTTATTGATTAAGTGTAATTAGTATACTTATTTTTTACACTTTTTGCAAGCGTTTTGACGATTTTTTTACAAAACATAACATTTAAATTTTTCATTTCTTTAACCTGATAAAATTTACAATACGAGTTTGCGGAAAAACGCCATAAGAAATTTGAAATATATAAACTACATTAATGTTTTATCCAAAATGTTTTCAAGCATATAAAAAGAACCGCAAATAATATTGAGTTTGTCAGGGGTTAATTTTATGTCTGAAGAATATTGTTTCGCTTCAAATGGGCATGCTTTTTTTAATTGTTCATAAGTGCAGGCATGCGGATAATCAAATTCATTAAGGTAAATTTCATCTCCGCTTTTAAATAAAATATTCATCATAGATTTGTAATCTTTAGTATTCAAACAGCCAAAAACAAATCTTCGCTCCTTATCAGGAAAATAATAATCCAAATTGTTTCTTAAAGCTCTGATTCCGTTAGGATTATGAGAAGCATCTATAATCAAATTTTTATCCTTAAAATATTCAAATCTGAAAGGATGTTTGACTTTCTTTAAGCCTTTTATAATAGTTTCGTTATTGATTTGCGGAAACAAATACTCTATTGCCGACAGAGCAAGCGACAGGTTTTCTTTCTGATGTAAACCTTTCAGAGCAAGAGCTTCTGCATATCCTGCATCAACATTATCATTTGTAAGAATTAACACAGAATCTTCTTTTTCCGCCTTATCTTTTATTGCCTCAAATCCCATTGATGTTACAACCGGACAATCATGTTTTATTATTCCCGCTTTTTCAAATGCAATTTCTTCTTTTGTATTCCCCAATCTGTCCGTATGATCAAGGTCTATTCTTGTAATTATTGAACATAAATTTTTTTTGATGACATTTGTTGCATCAAATCGCCCGCCCATACCTGTTTCTAGAACAACAATTTCGACATCGTTTCTTTGAAAATATAAAAACATAACAACTGTAAGTATTTCAAATTCAGTTAAATCAATTTTTAAATCGGTTGATTTTTTCAATACTTCAGAAAAAATATTTGCAAAATCTTCTTTTGAAATGTCAATTCCGTTGATTTTTATTCTTTCGGTATAATCAAAAATGTGCGGACTTGTGTATAATCCGGTTTTATATCCGGCTTCCCTCAGAATTGACTCTAAAATAGCACACACCGAACCTTTTCCGTTTGTTCCGGCAACATGAATATATTTTAAGTCATCCTGCGGATTATCAAAATAAGAAAGTATACCGGAAATTCTCTCAAGTCCCGGATTAATTCGGAACATGCCTTTAGATTTGAGTTTTTCAACACAGTCTTCGTAATTCATATAACATTTTACATTCTTTCAGGTGCGCTTACGGCAAGAATATCAAGCGCATTTTTAAGAACTGTTTTAACGGCAATTATCAGCGCCAAACGTGCTGTCATAATTTCTTTATCTTCACAAATTACACGATTTGCATTGTAGAAAGAATGAAATTCTTGCGCCAATTCCTGTACATAGCGGCAAATTGTATAAACAGTTCTGTTTTCTGCCGAAAGCGCAATTACCGATTTGAACTCTTCAAGCTTCATAATCAATGATTTTGCAGATTCAGCTGTTTTTGAAATTAAGGATTTATCAAAATCTGTTTCAATTTTATTTAATTCTTCTTCCTTCATCGGAGCAGGTAATTTTTCACCGTTTTCAGGATTAATCTTTTCCGATACTGCATTTCTTAATATTGAGCAAACTCTTGCGTAAGCATATTGAACGTAAAATACAGGGTTCTCGTCAGTTGAACGTTTAGCAAGTTCAATATCAAAATCAAGTGTTACATCAATATTTCTCATGCACATCCAATAACGTGTAGCGTCAATCCCTACCTCTTCAATCAAATCATCAAGCGTAACCATGTTTTTACGCTTGCCCATCCTGACTTCATTTCCGTCAACTAGCAGGTTAACAAGCTGCCCCAACAAAACTTCCAACATATCGGGATTGTATCCCAAAGCTTGCAATGAAGCTTTAACACGGGCAATGTAACCATGATGATCAGCACCCCAAATATCAATCAGCCTGTCAAAACCTCTGTCGAATTTGTCGGCATGATATGCGATATCAGCTGTTAAGTATGTATTTGAACCGTCGGCCTTTTTAATAACTCTGTCTTGATCGTCACCGAATTCTGTAGATTTAAACCACATAGCGCCTTCTTGCTCATATAGAAAACCTTTATTGTTCAGTTCTTTATACCTTTTTTCAACTTTGCCTGATTTGTGTAAATCCAATTCGGAGTAAAATTTGTCAAAATGTACACGAAAATCATTAAGCAATTTTTGCTGTTTTTCTTCCATTTCAAGCTTTGCAAACTCACAAAGTTCTTCAAGAGGAATATTATTAACATTATCTTTAGTAATTTCTTTGTGTGCTTCCAAAAAGTTTTTTGCCGTAGGAATTAAATAGTCTCCCGGATAATAATTTTTTCGTTCGATTTCATCCGTAGGAAAATCAACATCCATACCAAGTTCCTGTTGAATACGAATCCTCAAAGAATTGCCTAATTTTTGGATTTGACTTCCCGCATCATTTATATAAAATTCTTCAAAAACTTCGTGTCCATAGTATCTTAAAAGATTTGCCAATGCGCTTCCCATTGCAGCCCAGCGCCCGTGACCAATGTGAAAAGGCCCTGTAGGGTTAGCGGAAACATACTCAAGCAAGATTTTTTCTTTATTTTTTACTTGATTTTTAGCATAATTTTCTTTTAGTTTAAGGATTTCAGCAACTATATCAGCTAAAATTTCATCTTTGATTTTAAAATTGATAAAACCGCCTACAACAGAAACTGTATATGAATTTTGAGGTAAAAATTCAACAATAGCGTTTGCTATCATCGGAGGTGCTATTTTGGCTGAACGTGCCAGCGATGAAATGTTAACTGCAAAGTCGCCAAAGTCAGGATTCTTAGGCTTTTCAACTATTAATGAACCTGAAGCATATTCGCTCATTTGTCCGAGTTTACTTGCCTCTATAGCTTTATTTATACCAATTTCGACTTCTTGTAAGAAAAAATCTTTTAACATTCCTTAAATCCTCTTATACCTAATAAATTGCGGAATTTCTCTTTCAAACACAAGAAATTCCGCAAATAAATTCTATCATTACTTAATACATTTTTTTGCACGATTGAGCGAATGTTCTTTGCCCAAAATAGCAAGTATTGCGGTCATATCTGCGCCGCATAATCTTCCGGTTACGGCTGCTCTTATTGCCCACATTGTGAATTTAGGTTTATAACCTTTCTCTTTAAAATCAGCTCTGAATTTTTCTAACTTTTCGTGCAGATTTTCTTCTGTCCATTCCCAATTTTCGCCTTGCTCAACAAAAGCTTTTAATACTTCTTGAGAAAGATCTGTATCAATATTTTCCTGAGCTTTTTCGTCAATTTCAACATTGTCGCCGCCGAAGAAATAAGGAACTGCATCAGTTATATCGGAAAGAAGTGTTAATGGTTCATAAGTAACTTCTATCATTCTCGTATATTGTGCATCCGTTAATTCGGACAAATCATACTTGGTTAAATACTTTTTGAGTCTTTCTTTTAATTCTTCAATAGGAAGCTGTTTGATATAGTGACTGTTCATCCATTTCAATTTGTCGTATTCAAAAATTGAATTTGAAGAAGAAATTTCTCCGATTCTGAAATCTTGTGCTATTTCATCAACAGTTTTAATTTCCTGACCGTCAGAAGGCGACCAACCTAAAAGTGCAACAAAGTTAAGCAAAGCATTTGTTAAATAACCCTGTTCAACAAAGTCTGAAACTGCGGTAGCACCATGTCTTTTTGAAAGCTTACTTCTGTCAGGTGCAAGAATCATACCCAAGTGTCCGAATCTCGGAACTTCAAAACCTAATGCTTCAAAGATTAAAATTTGTTTATAAGTGTTTGAAATGTGGTCTTCACCTCTTATTACGTGAGATATTTTCATCAAAGCATCATCAATAACAACCGCATAATTATAAGTCGGCGCTCCGTTTGATTTCATAATAACAAAATCACCGATAAGGTTTGTGTCTACGTGAAGTTTACCTTTTACCAAATCATCAAATTCCAATATTGAAGAGTCGTGGAATGCTTTTTGTGCTTTGGCAACATTAAATCTGATTGCAGGTTTTCTTCCTTCCGCTCTTAATTTAGCTTTTTCTTCCTCGGTTAAATTTTCACATTTTTTAGAATAAACATAAGCTTGTTTATTTTTAGTTGCTTCTTCCTTTTCTGCTTCAAGTTCTTCAGGCGTACAGAAACATTCATAAGCAAAGCCCTTATCAAGGAGTTCCTGAATGTATTTAGGGTAAATGTCAAACCTTTCTGATTGTGTATAAGGTCCGTAATTACCGCCCACATCAGGTCCTTCGTCCCAATTAAGTCCGAGCGCTTTAAGCGAATCAAAAATATTATCAACATATTCCTGAGAAGTTCTCTCCGCATCGGTATCTTCTATTCTCAGTATAAATTTACCGTTATTTTTTTTAGCAAATAAATAATTAAATAATGCTGTTCTTGCCGTTCCGATATGTAAATTACCGCTTGGAGACGGCGCAATTCTTACTCTAACTTCATCCATTTTGAAAAATCCTTTCTTAAAACATGGAAATTATCTTACAAAGAAAGAGCAAAAACAAGTTTTTCGGAAAAATGAAAGGAAAGGGCGGAAGTTTTCAAAGAAAACTTCCGCCATTCTTTAAAATTTATCAATAAGCTTATGCAAAATATCTTGCTAAAAGTCCGTCAAAACCTTTACCGTGTCTTGCTTCGTCTTTTGCCATTTCATGAACTGTATCATGTACAGCATCCAAGCCTAATTCTTTAGCTAATTTTGCTAACTGCATTTTGCCGTCACAAGCACCAAATTCTGCTTCTGCTCTCATTTCAAGATTCTTCTTTGTTGAAGAAGTCAGTACTTCGCCTAAAAGTTCCGCAAATCTTGAAGCATGGTCAGCTTCTTCAAATGCGTATCTTTTGTATGCTTCAGCTATTTCAGGATAACCTTCTCTGTCAGCTTGTCTTGACATTGCAAGATACATACCTACTTCAGCACATTCTCCGTTGAAGTTTGCTCTTAATCCTTCCAAAATTCTCGGATCAACATCTTTTGCAGAACCTACAACATGCTCGGTTGTATATTTCTTTTCGCCTTCTTCCATTTTAGTAAATACTTCTCTTACCGCACCGCATACCGGACATTTTTCCGGAGCTTCACCTTCTACAGTATAACCGCATACTGAACATACAAATTTTGCCATAATAAAAATCCTCTCTTTTAAATTGTAATAAACAACAAATCTGTTAATTGCGATTATATCACGGACTGTATTAACGGGCAACAAATTTAAACGGATTAAGTTTTGTAAATATTCTTATATAATTCCGCAAAAAAATTTTTTGTTTTGTTTTAGAATGACAGTTAGAGAACAGTTATTAATGAAAGGCGGCAAATATGTCATTATCAGTTCAACCTACAGTGCAAACTCCTTGTTTTAAAGCTCGTGCTTTGAAAGTAAAAAAAGTAAAGCCGCAAGAAAATACTGTATCACAATACCAAAAAGCGGAAAATTTAATATCTGTGGTCGCATGGCTGGGAATGGGCATTGCGTTACTCGGCGGAGCAATTTTTGCTGTTGCGGATTCAATTAAGAATTTTTCAAACTCAAAAGAACCTGTTGAAAACACAGAATCCGTTTCTTTCCCTCGGGAAAATACAGCTGATTACATTTAAGCAATAGCTTCAAATCCTTTTTTACGCTTGTTTACAAGTGAAATAGATGCCTGAGAATTAAGGAAATTTAAAGCTCCGACAAAAGTTTTTTTGTTTTCTAAGCTTTCTCTGGCTTCTTCCATGTTATTGCTTACTTCATTATTTTCTTTTTGTTTTTTATATACAGTTATTTTTTCTTTTATTTCGTTAACTTTTCTTTCGCTGAAACCGATATTGTTGTTGGTTAAGCTGTGTTTTGTTTGCTCTTCTGTTGTTTTAGGTGCGAAAGGATTTTTTGATGCAGCAAAAGAGTTGTGCGCAATTTCCATTATATCGTTTTGCACATTACTTGTATAAGAGTCCTGAGTCTCTTTATTAAGGCTTTCAGCTCGTTCTCTTGCCCTCTTAAATATCATTTCTTTAAGGGCTTCTGTTTCTGCTTTAGATACTATTGAGTCGTAATTATAACTTCTCATAATTTGTCCTCTATTATATCTAAGTATTAATTGTAAAGAAAATTGACTTTTTAGTATATATTAATTATATATTTGTTACATAAATTAACATTTCTTATATGCTTTTGAAATTGCCTATATATCAGCTGCTCAACGCAGTTTATAGATTTTGCCATGTTTTTTGAACATGCCAATAGTATATATTTTTATGTTAATAATTGTGTTTTTAAATTTTTTGTTGTATAATCATAGTGCTATTTATATTTCGGCTAGTGTAAAATCTTAACAGGAAGGTATAACCGACCTGTTTTCTTTTGGGGATTGATGTTAAATTATTTAGGGCAGGGAGTGCTATTTCTCAAGCTTTTTGTATTTTCGTTCTTTGATGTTATAAGTCAAAACTTTCACGCCTTTTTGATTTATCATAAAGCGTATTGAATTATCCACATCCGTTCTAAGTACAATACTGCCGCTCAAAAGTTTAAGCGTGTATAAAGCCGGATGCCCGAATTTATTCTCCCCTGTTGATATAAGTGAATAATCGGGATTCAGATATTTGACTATTGTTTTATTTAACCCTCCTATTGCACCATGATGGGGCACTTTAAGAACAGAAATATTTTTAGGAAGATTTTTTAAAACGGAATTTATTCCGTCAACTCCGGCATCGCCGGTAAAAAGCATGCTAAAATCTTTGTATGTTAAAAGCGAAATTATTGAATTATCGTTATCGCTTTTTCCTTCATAAGATTTGTAATTTACAAGTTTTAATCCTAAATTTTCATAAACTTTTTGTTCATTCTGAACTAATACCACATTTGTTGAGTTTTCTTTTGCTGTTTTATAAATTTCATTAGCTGCATTAGAATTATGATTTAATTCGTTTACAAAAATTTGTTTTACTTTTAAGTTTTTTATTAAGTCTGCTGCGCCGCCGCAATGGTCATTATCAAAATGAGTAATGATTATGCTGTCTAAATTTTTTATTCCGTTATCTTTAAGATATTTAATTACAATAATTTCTGCCTGAGATTTTCCGCCGTTATAACCCGATTTGGCTGTATCGACCATTATATATTTGTTGTCAGGAGTTTTTATAAGAAAGCAATCTGCATTTCCGACATCAAAAGCGGTAATTTCTACATTTGTATTTTTAATCGGAATTACTGTTATCAACAATAATATTAATAAAAATAAAGATACAAACAATGCTTTTTTAAAATATTTTTCTCTCAATTCTTTGTATAATAAACTTGAAAAAGCAAGCAACGCACAATAATATATAAGGATTTGCAGTATTGCAGGGTGCGATGTCTGTAAAGATGAATACGGCATTCTGCCCCAAAAATCCGAAATATTTACAAGTAATGTTATTAAAGGGTTCAGAACAAAATCAAAAAGCTTGCAGATTATATGGGAAATAGGTGTTATTGCTGATAAAAGCGAACTTACAAAACCGCCAAAACTTAAAATCATAAGTATTGGAACGCTCATTATATTTGCAAAAACAGAATAAAGACTTATATTATTAAAATAAAATATTTGAATAGGTATTACCCATAATTGAGCTATTATCGGGATTGTTACGGATGAAACAATAGAATTTATTATTTTATTTTTAAACCTTGTTAGTGCAGGTGCCATGACCAGAATTCCCAAAGTAACAACAAATGAAAGCTGAAATCCGACATCGTTTATCCAAAGAGGATTATATACAAGCATTAATAGAGCTACAAAAGACAGAAGAGAAATGCTGTGTGCATCTCTGTCAATTAATTTACCTGTCAAAACAAAAAGCAGCATACATGTCGCTCTGATTACGGATGCACCTAAGCCTGTCATCATGGAATAAATAACTACCATGAGCATGCCAAGACCGACTTTCAGTTTGAATTTTACTCTTAATAAAGACATTAATATAAAGAAAAAGCTGTAAATAAATGCAACATTCATTCCCGAAGCTGCTAAAATATGAAGTAAACCTGAATTTATAAATGATTGTTTTATATCTTGAGGCGGAGAAACTGCATCATCTCCAAATACAATTCCGCCAAGAATTTCCAGATTCGGCGAGGGAAGATAATTTGAATGTAGTTTTATAATCTTTTCCCTATAATTATTAACTCTTTGTATAAATCTTGCTTTTAAAGAAAGCGGTTTATTAATCTTTTCAACATTTTTAGCATAAAATACGGCGTAAGCATTATGATTGCGCAAATAATTTCCGTAATCAAACTGAGAAGGATTCCCCGCTTTAAACGGTATAGAAAGTCTGCCGGTTAATTTTAGTGAATTATATAATTTTAAATTGTTATAATCAATCGGATGTTCTTTATCATAATTAACAGTTACCAACGCTTTTTCATTTTTAAACTCTTTTTTGACAGAACCGAACTTAATTTCATTAACTTTAAAAAAGAACTTTGGTTTATTTTCTGTAACACCTTGCGGAATGGTAAGAATTGTACCCGATATTTCGGAATTAACGGGAGCAAGGTTTAAAAGTTCATCCGTATCTTTGATTCTTAATACCGTGTTAGCGATTCCGAAATAAAATATTAAAAACCAAACCAGTACGTATTTTAACGGAAATAAATCTTTGAATATGCATAATAAAGAAAAACCTGTTATTAAAACCGAAAATAACAAAACATTGCCGGAAAGTGTTCCATACAGGGCAGCTATATAAAATAATGCCGTAATAAGCATGACAATATTTTTATTTTGAGCTGCTTTTATACACAAATTTTTAAGCAAAATAATGCCCCTATTTGTTACTCATTCCTTCAGAAACTACAACTATTTTGGGAATACCTTGCGAATCAAGAATAAAATCGCACAATTCTCTTACTGCACCTCTCCCTCCGTCTTTTGAGGATATAAACCCGCAAACTGAACGTACCTCTTCTACCGCATCATTAGGGCAGCATGCCAGACCGACTTTTTCTAAAATACATAAATCAGGTAAATCATCTCCCATGTATGATACGTTTTCGTAGGTTAAGTTATATTTTGCCATTATTTCTTCCAGCGCAGGAAGTTTAAATTTTTGACCTTGATATACTTCGGTAATATTAAGATTTTCCGCTCTGTGTTTTACCGTTCCGTTATTTCTGGCGGTTATAATTGCGGTAATAAATCCGGATTTTCCCATTCTTACAAGTCCGTGACCGTCTTTTACGTTAAAGGTTTTATATTCTACACCGTTTTCATCATAAGTAACACTGCCGTCTGTCATAACACCGTCAACATCAAAAGCCAACAGTTTTATTTTTTTTGCCGCATCAGCTGCATTATTTTTTAGTTCCGCCATAAAATTTATCCTCATTTTTTTATATAATACCACAGATAAAGCTATAAAATGTTTTTTGGATTTTTGTAAGTTTTAACTTAATCCTACATTTGTATGAGCTTATTTTTATTGCAAAAGCACAAATTTCGTGCTAAAATTAAGCGCATAGAAGAGAGAAGAGGTATTCAATGAGCGAAGGACATTGGATAGTAAATACGGTTATAGGCGGACATCCTATGGCTTTTAATATGGACACACTTGTTACAATGTGGGCGGCAATGTTGTTTCTTATCGCGGTTTCATTTATTGCAACAAGAAATTTGTCTATATTTCCTACAAAATTGCAGTTGGTATTTGAAAAGATACTCGGATATTTTAAAGATATTGCAGACGGAATGATAGGTGAAGACGGGAAAAAACATTTTCCGCTTATCATGTCGCTGTTTTTATTTATTGTAACAGCAAATCTTATGGGGCAGTTGCCTCTTAGAATGATCGAGCTTCAACACGGAGAAATTGCTTCTCCGACAAATGACATAAATCTTACTGCAGGTTTAGCAATAATCGTTTTGGTTTATTACGTAACATGCGGATTAATCAAGAAAAAAGCACACTTCTTATTTAAAGGATTTTCTTTTGAAGGAATTATTGAGCTTTTTGTTGAAATCTTGGATATGATTACAAGACCATTAACACTTGCGCTCCGACTTTTCGGTAATATTCTTGCCGGTGAAATTCTGATTAGTGCGATGCTTGGTCTTATGGCATGGGGTTTGCCTTTGCCGTTTATGTTTTTTGAAGTTTTGGTAGCATGTATTCAAGCTTTGGTATTTACAATGCTGACAACAGTTTATATAGCTACTGCGGTGAACGAGGAATAACAGCAAAAGACTGCAGAGACGGTTGAAAAAGCTACTGCGGTGAACGAGGAATAAATACAATAATATATAGAGGTAAATAAGAAGGAGAAAATTATGGCAGATGTTCAAACAGTTTCAGAATTAGCACAATTAGGTGCAGGTATTGCAATCGGATTTGGTGCGGTAGGCGCCGGACTCGGTATCGGTATTGCTACAAAAGGTTTGATGGAAGGTATTTCAAGACAACCGGAAATCGCAGGTAAAGCAATGGGTTTCTTCCTTTTAGGTGCTGCATTGGCTGAAGCTTGTGCAATATATGCTTTGATTATTGCTCTTAAATTGTCAGGTATGATGGGGTAACTTTTTCTACAGAAAAAGTTATTAAAAAAACTTTTCATATCGGGCGTGTCGAATAAACTACAAGCTTGATTGAAAAGGGGTAAAGTTCCTGTAGCAAATTAAACAAACGAACGACGGGAGCGGATGTCTCCCGACCTCGAGAGCATAAGGCGCGAACCAACGTACGGGCTGTTCAAGAGGGAGACCTGTAA
>CADCOS010000028.1 GCA_902803165.1 uncultured bacterium
GGGGTAAATATCGGGGGGTAAAAATTTTAAACGTATTGCACTAAAATGGGCATATTTAGTGAAATACAGTATATTATTAACTTTTTTGTAAACTTTTGTAACGATTGTTAAAAGCGCTGAAATTGATACATTTTTAAATACTTTATATATATGTAAGATATAAGATTAGGATGTTAAAAATGGCAATTAACGGTGTTACCAAGAATCAACTAAATAATTTTTTAAATACCGGAAACGAATCTATTTTTAATGCAGGCGAAACTATTCAATTTATGAACAGTGCTTGGACTTATTATGAAGCTTATCAAGGTGCTCAAACCGAAGTTCAAAGAAATCAAATAAGACAAAGCATGTTTCAAGAATTCGGCACAAAGATAATAAATGTAGGAACTAAAATAGCAAGTACAATTTTCGGCAGCAAAGAAGCTGAAGCTAAAGATGATGTAAATAATACAGATAATAAAATCAAAGAAGGCGAAAACGAAGTAAATGAAAAAATTGAAGTAACAGAAGATCAAGTAAAAAGAGCATTGGAAGATGTAGATATAAGGGTTAACACAATTAATGATTTATTGGCAGAAGTCAGCGATATTCAAGACCAAAGAATGACGGAATTAGTTCAAGCGCTTGAATATGCAAAAGCTGAGATAGAAGCTCAAAAAGAAATATTAAATAATGCTGATAGTACTGATGAAGAAAAGAAAAATGCAATCGCTGAAATTAAAAATCAAGGTGAAATAATTAGCGGACTTTGTACAAGCATTGATGATTTATATTCAGAGATTACAAATTGCCAAGACGAGGTTGAATCAGAAGAAGAAGAAATTAATGCAATTAATAACGAAATTGATAATCAAGTCAAACAAGGTCAGCAGGAAGTGCAACAAGTAATTGCACAAACAACAACAGAAGTAACTACAGATAACACAAAACATGCAACAAAAGGTGCAGCTGAAATAGTCGAAGGTGAAGCTTTACAAGCTGCAGCTACAGGAGAAACAGCATCAGGTATTTTTACTTTAGGTTTAGGTGCTGCAGCAGGTGCAGAAACGGAACGAAGAGCGCTTGATTTAATAGCTGCAGGCAATACTCATGTTTCGGGTTCAGGAACAAATACTGCAGCATTAACAGCATCAATAGAAAAATCAAATGCAAATTCAGCACAACATACAACGCAACAAATTTCAACTGTCGGTACATATCAAAATATGGCAAACGGAATTATCGGAGATGTGAATACTCGAATAGGGTCTACAATAACATCTATTGGTTCTTGGGCTGCTATAGCAACTTCAAATGAGGAACTAAATACAGCGGTATCAGAATATGAAGAAAGAATGAATGAACAAGAAGGTACAAAAACATATTATGGAAATGGTAAAGCATTATATTCAGATGATTCCGAAGCTGCAGAAAATGAATTAAAATTCCAATTTGATACAACGTTATTTGAATTAAAAGAACAAGCTTAATTAAATAAAACCTACGAATAAATAAGCAAACAAGTCGACTGAAAAAAGACCTGTTTGCTTATTTGTTTTATATTTGACACATGTTCTGCATTGTGCTGTAATAGTTAGATAGGGATATTAGAGGAGATTGTTTATGGCTATGACAAAAACGTCTAAGAAAAAAGCCGTTGAAAAATTGGAAAAATCACTTAATGCTTCAACTAAAGTGGAAACTTTAGAACAGCTGGAAGTCCTTATTTCAAAAGTTCAAAAGGCTCAAAAAATATACGAAACGTATTCACAGGAACAAGTTGATAAAATCTTCAAGGCAGCCGCAACAGCTGCTAATAAAGCCAGAATTCCGCTTGCAAAAATGGCTGTTGAAGAAACAGGCATGGGAGTTTTAGAAGATAAGATTATAAAAAATCACCTTGCGGCAGAATACATTTATAATAAACATAAAAATGCAAAAACTTGCGGGATTATAAGTGAAGATAAGGAAAACGGTATAAAAATTGTTGCTGAACCATTAGGAATTCTTGCGGGTATTATACCTACAACAAATCCGACATCAACAGCAATATTCAAATCTTTAATTGCTCTTAAAACAAGAAATGCAATAATATTTTCACCTCACCCGCGTGCGGCAAAATGTACGATAGAAGCTGCAAAAATTGTTCTTGATGCGGCTGTTAAAGCGGGCGCTCCGGAAGATATCATAGGCTGGATTGATACTCCGTCAGTTGAACTTTCCGCAGCACTTATGCAGCATCCTTCCATCGGATGTATTATAGCAACAGGCGGGCCTGGAATGGTTAAGGCTGCTTATTCATCAGGGAATCCGGCTTTGGGTGTAGGACCGGGGAATGTTGCCGCTGTTATAGATGAAACTGCTGATATTCAAATGGCGGTATCTTCTATTCTTATGTCAAAAACATTTGATAACGGAATGATTTGTGCTTCTGAACAATCGGTAATAGTTTGTGAAGATGTTTATGAAGAAGTAAAAAAAGAATTTATACACAGGGGCGCATACTTGGTATCAAAAGCTGATGAAAAGAAAATGATTGCGCTTCCGTTTATTGATCCGAAAAGAGGAACGGCTCATCCTTCAATTGTCGGTCAGTCAGCCGTTAAAATTGCAGAAATTTCAGGTTTTAAGATTCCTAAAGAATCGAAGATTTTGCTTTGCGAAAGACCAAAAGTTGATTGGGAAGATCCTTTTTCAAGAGAAAAGTTGTCGCCGATTTTAACAATGTATAAGGCAAAAAACTTTAAACAGGCTGTTGAAATGGCGCATGAACTCGTATTTAAAGGCGGAGCAGGGCATTCGGCAGTGCTTTACACGGATGAAAGGAAAAACGACAGAATAAACTACTATGCAGAAGAAATGCCTGCTTGCAGAATTATAATAAATTCTCCGTCTTCACAAGGCGGTATTGGTGATTTATACAACTTCAAACTTGAACCGTCACTTTCACTTGGCTGCGGTTCTTGGGGTAAAAATGCCGTATCTGGTAATATAGGGGTTGAGCATTTGCTTAATTATAAAACTGTAGCTGAAAGGAGAGAAAATATGTTATGGTTCAAAGTTCCGCCGAAAGTTTACTTTAAAAGAGGGGCTTTAGACCTTGCTCTCAGAGTGCTGAAAGGCAAAAAACGTGCGTTTATTGTTACTGATAAATTTTTGTTTAATTCAGGAGCTGTAGATAAAATAACAAAAGTTTTACATGAAATCGATATAGAATATCAAATATTCTTTGATGTAAAACCTGATCCTACTTTGTCGACTATCAATCAGGCAATGTTGCAATTAAAACCGTTTGAACCTGATATAATTATAGCTCTCGGCGGCGGTTCACCGATGGATGCGGCTAAAATTATGTGGTTGATGTATGAACAGCCTGATGTTAATTTTGAAGATATTTCAATGAGGTTTATGGATATCAGAAAGAGAGTCTGCCAAATTCCTGATTTGGGTAAAAAAGCGACTATGGTTTGTATTCCGACGACATCCGGAACCGGCTCGGAAGTTACACCGTTCGCTATTATAACAGACGATGAAACGCACGTAAAATATGCAATTGCTGATTATGCGCTCACTCCTAATATTGCAATTATTGATCCGAATTTTGTTGACGGTATGCCAAAGGGTTTGACGGCAGCATCAGGAATTGATGCACTTGTTCATGCTATAGAAGCGTATGTTTCTTGTATGGCTACAAACTTTACAAATTCTAATGCGCTGGAAGCGGCAAAATTAATTTTCAGATATCTTGAACGTTCATATAAGGACGGTGCAAATGATCCTCAAGCAAGAGAAAAAATGCATTATGCCGCAACAATTGCCGGCATGTCTTTTGCAAATTCGTTCTTAGGGATTTGTCACTCGATGGCGCACAAGCTAGGTGCTATGTACAACGTACCTCACGGGGTGGCAAATGCGCTTCTTATCAGACAGGTTATTAAATTTAATGCAACGGATGCGCCTAAAAAACAGGCTATATTCCCTCAATATAAGTTCCCTAATGCAAAAGCAAAATACGGACAAATTGCTGATGAACTGGGTTTGGGCGGAAAGAATGACGATGAAAAAGTAGAACGCTTAATAACTGCTATTGAAGGATTGATGGTTGCTATTGATTTACCTTTATCGATTAAAGATTTTGGTATAGACAAGAAAAAATTTATGGCAAACCTTGATGAGTTGGTTGAACTTGCTTTTGACGACCAATGCACAGGCGCAAACCCTGTGTACCCTCTGTTTGAAGATATAAAGAAAATTTATATAGATGCATATAACGGAGTAGTATAGGGGAAATTTTTATAGGTACAAGCGGAGCGAACTCAATCGCTCCGTTTTTAATATGCTGTAAATATTGTAATTAAAGCTGTTTTATAATAGAATAACAGTATTGGTATTTAGGGAGTTTAAGGGGGGATTGTTATGTCTGTCAATGTAGATTTCTTGCAGAGTAAAATTAAAAATTCTTTGGGAGAAAATTTTGTTCCAGAAGTCGGTATTGTTTTAGGTTCAGGGCTCGGAGAACTTGCAGATGAGTATTGTGACTTAGCAATTCCTTATACGGAAATTCCTGATTTTGAATCTTCAACCGTTTCAGGACACAAGGGAAGACTTGTTTTTGCAACCATTAACGGTAAAAAAGTCATAATGATGCAAGGCAGATTTCATTACTATGAAGGTCATTCAATACAAAAAGTGGTTTATCCTATAAAAGTTATGAAAAAATTAGGTGTAAAAACTCTTATTTTAACTAATGCTGCAGGCGGTGTAAATCCTGCATTTAATCCTTCGGATTTAATGGTAATAACAGACCACATAAACTTTATGGGCGTTAATCCTTTAATAGGTGTAAATGATGAATCTATGGGAGAAAGATTCCCTGATATGTCGGAAACTTATTCTCCGGAATTAGTCGATTTAACCAAAAAAATTGCTTCAAAATTAGGCATTGATTTACAAGAGGGCGTGTATCTGGCTATGTCAGGTCCGTCTTACGAAACGCCTGCCGAAATCAGAATGGCTCGCGCTATAGGTGCTGATGCTGTCGGAATGTCTACCGTTCCGGAAGCCATTGTTGCGAATTGGGCTAAAATGAATATTATAGGAATAAGCTGTATTTGTAATTCAGCTGCAGGTGTAAGTAATGTTTCGCTCTCTCACGAAGATGTAATACATGCTGCAAATGTAGCAAAAGACAGATTTAAAATTCTTGTAAAAGAAATAATAAAGGAATTATAGAATTTGAGATTGGATAAATTTTTAAAAGTTTCAAGGTTGATTAAAAGAAGAACAGTGGCAAATGCTGTTTCTGATTTGGGAAGGGTATTAGTTAACGGTAATCCGGCTAAACCTGCTAAACAATTAAAAGTCGGAGATATTATTGAAATAGAATACTCAAACAGAGTCGAAAAAGTTGAAGTTCTTGTCATTCCTCAAGGCAATGTAAGCATACAAGAGGCGGATACTTTGTATAGAGTAATTTAAAATATAGGAAATATGTATAATGCATGAAATTTTTGTAAGTATGAATAATTTTTTTCAAAGCATGGGGGTTCAAGGGCTTGCTATAAATTCGGCAGTGGAAAGTTTTTTCCTTGTCCCGCCGCCTGATTTTTTACTGATAGCCATGGATTTGGCAAAACCGGAAAAGGCGTTGTATTATGCTGCTGTTTGTACTTTTGCATCTATAGCGGGAGCTGCGGTAGGATACTTTATCGGTATATTTGGAGGACGTCCTGTTTTTAATTTTATGTTCAGAAACAAACAAGATAAGCTTGATGCTGTTGAAAAAATGTATAATGAGTATGGCTCATTCGCTGTATTTTTCTCAGCTTTTACGCCCATTCCTTATAAAGTATTTACAATAGCAAGCGGAATTTTGAAAATGAATTTTTGGAAATTTTTACTTGCAAGCTTTTTCGGAAGAGGCGGAAGGTTTTTTCTCGTAAGTATAGTTCTTATGCTTTTTGGTGAAGCAATAAAGAAATATTTAGAACTTGTTATATTAGTTGTTACTATTATAATTATTATATTTTGTGTGGTAGTTTATAAAAAGCGTCATTCGCTGATAAAAAGGGATAAAGATGACAATAATTAATGAAAAATTTACGGTAAATACAGAAGGCAATACAGATATAATAGATATTACAAAACATGTTCAGAATTGTGTTTACCAGCATGAACTCAAAGATGCTCTTGTATGTGTTTCAATACAAGGAAGTACTTCAGCTGTTACGACTATTGAATATGAAAGCGGTTTGGTAGAAGATTTAAAAGAAGCCTTAGAAAAAATAGCTCCGTCCGGAAAAGAATATCACCATGACGAAATTTGGCATGACGGAAACGGATATGCTCATATTCGCTCGGCATTAATGGGCAGTTCGGTTTGTATAGCTCTTAAAGACGGATTATTAAATTTAGGTACGTGGCAGCAAATTATTTTGATGGATTTTGATAATAAACCCCGTTCAAGATGCGTTACCGTACAAATTTTAAATTAAATATTTACAAATCGTAATTAAATAGTTTAAAAAATATTTTTGTGTGCTATTCTATGATTACAGATAATGTGTGTCGGGGATATTAATATGAATCCGAGTATTCAGACATGTAACACATCTTTTACTTCAAAAATAAGTACAATTCCAAGTTTAAAGCAGTTAAATTCACATCAGGTACATTTACGTGATGTAAAATTGAACGGCTATACTGCCTTTATAGGCGGGGATGTGTTTACGCCTTCAAACAAAATTGTTAAACAAAACCTTTTATTCAATGACAAGCGGCTCATTGCAACTGACGAATTTGATGAAAACAAAATTAAAGATTCTGTTCAATATGTTTTGCTAAACGACGAAACCATCACTCCGGCTATGTTAGATGAACATATTCACGGCGGCTATGGTGTTAATTTCCATAATTCAAGTGAAACTCAAATTAGGCTGTTATTGCGTAAACTTAAAGAAACCGGAACAGGGGCTGTTATTGCAACAACACTTCCGGGCAGTACCGAGAATATAAAAAAGCAAATAAAACTTCTAAGTAACATTATAAAAAATCCAAATGAAGGAGAAGCTAAAATATACGGTATTCATCTTGAAGGACCATTTTTAAGCCCTCATAAATCAGGAATACACCCTCCCGAAATTTTACAAGAGCCTACAATTGAAAATTATTTAGCTCTGGAACCGGAAAATGTAAAGATTGTCACTCTTGCGCCTGAAGAAAAAGGCGGAATTGAGCTTGCAAAATATTTAAATTCAAATGGTGTAATAGCTTCAGCCGGACATACCATGGCATTAGCTTCAGATATAGTGAAATCAGGAATAAAGCAGGTTACTCATATATTTAACGCAATGGCGCCGTTTAGACATCGAGAGCTTACTGTTGCCAATGAAGCCATATTCAATGATGAAATAGCAGCGGAAATGAATTCGGATAAATCATTGTTAGATCCAAAAATAATGGATTTTGTTATGAGAATGAAACCGAAGGACAAGCTTATTTTGATTTCGGATGCACTTCCAGAAGCAGGTATAAAAAAAGACTTTATTATGAATAATGTGCTGATTCATGTAAAAGATGATTGGACAGCAATAAGTGATGACGGCAAAACTCTTGCCGGAAGTATGCAGTTTTTGCATGATCTCGCAAAACAGCTTATTGATACAACACAAATGAAATTTCAAGATTTTATAAGATATGCTTCTGTTAATCCTTCAAAAAATTTAAAAGTTGAAAAAGACTTTAGAATTGAAAAGGGATTTTCTCCAAATTTTACGGTTTGGAATAATAAAACAATTAAGCCTGAAAAAACATTTACAATATAAAATTTAAGGAGATTATTATGCAAGTACAATCAATCAATTCGGTTATTTTGAAAGAACACTCCGCTTTGTCGGGAAGAGAAATTAAAGATTCTAAAAAACCTTGTGAAGGATGTTATACGACAAGTGTATTTTCAAAGGGAATGTCCGGATTAGCTTTTGGTATGGCAGCGCCTGTAAAAACGTTCTTTGAAAAAGAAATTATGGAACAGCCAAAAGTTTTGGAAAAACTGGCAAAGAAATTTTTCCCTAAAACCGGCGGGATAAATATGGATTTGAATATTACTCCGGGCCAAATGGCAAAAGTTAAAAGAATTATTATTCTTGCATCAGGTTCTTCTAAAAATGCGGGAGAAATGGCAAGAAATTTTATCGAAAACATTACAAACCTGCCTGTAGCTGTTGAAAGCGCAAGCGAATTTATGGACAGAAAAAATCCGCCACTGAATGCTACGGAAGATATAGGAATATTTATATCTCAGTCAGGCAAAACAGGTGATACATTGAAAGCTTTAAGACAGTTGAAAAGCAAAAATGTAAACACAATTTCTATAACTAATAATCCGGAATCTTTGATAGCAACGACTTCAAATTCGCATGTGTCAATTGAGGCAGGAGAAGAAAATGCTGTTGCGGCAACAAAAACAGTTACAAGTTCTATTTACACTCTTATGGCATTGGGCTTAAAATTGGCAGAATTGCAGGAAAAGAGTATTAATGAAGATATTATAGGTAATTTAAGAACCGTTCCAGCTGAAATTAAAAGAATGCTTAAAGATACAAAAGGCGTAAAACAAGCTGCCGAACAAATAGCAAAAGCTGAAAACATATATTATTATGCAAAAAATTCAAATGTAGGTGCAGTTAAAGAGGGTGCATTAAAATTAACAGAAACTACGGGAAAAAGAGTTATTGCAGATTCATCCACAGAAGCTTTGCATGGAACATTCGCATCAATCAAGCCTGAAAATCCGGTATTGCAAGTTGTTGCCGGTGACACTTGGAGCGACACTCTTATTGACTCAGGTAATGATATAAGAGAAATTTCAAAAAAAAGAAATGTTAAAAGTCCAATTATTATAAGAGAATACGGGTATGGAAATGAATATAATCGTATTAATGAAATAATGAAGGATTTCAATCCTGTATATATTGATATTCCATACAGTTGGGAAGATGTTACACCTATTTATACGACAGTAAGGATGCAGCAAATTACAAACGAAGTTACGAAAAAACTGGGTATTAAACCTGATAACGGCGGAGGTTTTCTCACAAAATACCGCCAAAATATTACAATGTAAATTTTAAATAAAAAAAAGAAAGATTCCTATTTTAGGAATCTTTCTTTTTGTACTGTATATGCTCTTATACAAGCTTAGTCATTGTTTCAACATGACATAAAATGTAAATTTTTTGTAACAAATATAATTAAAAAGTCAATTTTAGTCCAAAATTTGTTTTATTAAATTTGGGTAGAAGTGTTATGAACATACAGTCGAATTATAGCTATAATTATAATATTTCCATGCAGGGTAAACCTCAAAAACCTCGCAGATGGAGTCGTTTTGCCTCAAAAATAAAACAAAAAATTATTGACGCTTTCCCAAATAGAGATTTCACGAGTGATAGTAAAAAACTTGATAAAAAGAAAGAATTCGACTCCAGAATTTCACGCCCTGCTGAGAATAGATTGATTATGGGCGCAACAGCCATTCTTACCCAGCCCGTTATAGATTATTACAATCACAGAGTTGATGAAGAAACAAGAACTGTTTCAAGAAACAGGACTATTGCAAAAATTCTTGCAGGCACAACAGTTGGTATTCTCGTCAGAGGAGCTTGTTATAAAATTGTTGAAAAAATGACTAATCCTAACGGCGTTAAGAAAATCAGCAAACTGCTTGTTCCTACCCATTATGCAAGCAAATTTGCAACAAATATGAAAAAATTATCTAATTATAAAAGCGCTCTTTCTGCCGCTATAGCGATTCTTGTAATGTGTTACACTAATTTTGCGTTAGATGCACCTCTTACGGCGTTTTTAACAAATAAATTTAATGAAAGAACAATTCAAAAAAATAAAGCAAAAGGAAAGGAGGTCAAATTAAATGGCTAATCCTTTCAAATCAATACTAAATTGGGTGGCAAAACATTTTCAGGATGATCCTGCAAAAATGCTTATATGGACAGGTGTTGCCGGCTGGTCTATTTCTTCTGCTGCTCAAATTTTTGCAATTATTGCGAACCCAAAGATTGACAATGAGAAAAAAGGATTTCTGATTCCGCAGGAAATGTATGATGCAGTTACAAATATAAGCTTGTATTTTTTAATAACACTATTTGCAAAAAAGACAGTTTCAAAGCTGTTTACGACAGGGAAATGGGCACCAAAAAATGTCAGAAAATTTTTGAATGAAAACAAGTCCATTTATTCTGATAAAATCGGAAAAGTTAACTTTGACTTGGGAAAAGAACTTGATACTCCGAAACGGCAAGATTTATTAAAAGAGTATGATATTACAAAGAGTTTCGGAACAACTGTTGCAACAGTAGGAGCAGGTGTGCTTGCGACAAATATCCTTACGCCGATAGTAAGAAATAAAATGGCATCACGAATTCAAAAGACATATATTGACATAAAAAATGAGATGAAAGAAAATCCGACAGAACAAGTTCAAAAACAACCTGCGTTTAAGTCAAATTTTTATGCAAAATATAACAGTTCGTCTCTAAAAATTTAATTGCATGAAAAGCCTCAATGATATAAAATTATAAGAGTCGAGGGAGATGTTAATATGTATTATGATTACGGGATTATAGGAGGCGGGCCCGCCGGATATACTGCAGCGATGCTGCTTGCAAAAAAAGGCAAATCGGTTGTATTGTTTGAGAAAAATCAAATTGGCGGTACGTGTTTAAATAGAGGATGTATTCCAACAAAAGCTCTTCTTCACATGTCAGAGGTTTACAGGCAAACCATTGAGTCTTCAAATATAGGTCTTGATATAGAAGTGAAAAATTTTGATTTCTCCAAAACAGCTTCAAAGAGAGATTTGATAGTAGAAAAAATAAGGAAATCTTTAGAACTGGCTGTGAAAAATTCAGGAGTAAATATAATATATGCAACTGCTGAAATTGTGGATGATACAACAATCTTGGCAGATAATGTTAACTACAAAATCGGGAAAATAATTTTTGCGGCAGGTTCAAAACCACGCGAGTTAGAAGGATTAGAATGTGATCACGAGTTTATTCTTAATTCAGATGATGTTTTGAAAATTACTAAATTGCCAAAATCAGTTTTAATTGTAGGTTCGGGCGCAATTGGAATTGAATGGGCGAGAATATTTTCAAATTTTGGTGTTAGTGTAAGCTTGATTGAATATGCTGAACATCTTTTGCCTTCGGCTGATATTGAAGTTTCAAAAAGAATTGAAAGAATATTCAAGCAGCAAAAAGTCGAGTTTTACTTAAATACAACAATTAAAAACATAGACAATAAAACAGTAAAACTTTCTAACGGTATGGTAAAAAATCCGGAGGTAATTCTTTCAGCTGCGGGAAGGGTTCCTTTGTCATCAAATGTTAATAATATAACAACAATAGGCGATTCTTGCGGTGAAATACAATTAGCGCATTTTGCGATACATCAGGCACAAAATTTGGTTGAAGGAATCGATTTTAACAAGCAATTGACTCCGGCTGTTATATATGGAGAACCTGAAATAGCCTGGGTAGGATTAAGAGAACAGGATTGCAAAGATGATTGTGAAAAAATTACATTGCCGATTACCGCATTAGGCAAATCTTGGTGTGATAATTGCACTGAAGGATTTATTAAGCTTATTACAAAAAATAATTGCATATTAGGGGCTCATATAATATCAAAAGAAGCATCTGCATTGATTCATGAAATTTTGATAGCAATGGAAAATAAGGTATCGGTCAATGACTTAAAGAAAGTTTGTTTTGCTCACCCGACATATTCAGAAGGAATTTTTGAAGCAATATGCAGATTGTGACATGTCCGTTTTCTTTACTTTTATGTTTGATTGAGCTAACATAGGTTCTAAGGGAGATTTCAAATGAAAGAACAATTGGAAAATATTTATAATTCTGCAAAAGCGGAAATTAATGAAGCAAAATCAATAAATGATTTGGATGAAATACGACTTAAATACTTGAGCCGTAAGGGTGAATTTAATTCAATTAAAAAAGGGTTAAAGGATTTATCTGATGAGGATAAGCGTACTGTTGGCGCTTTTGCTAATCAAATTAGTGAAGATTTAGAAAACCTTTTAAAAGAAAAACATGAAATTTTTTATTCAAAAGAGCTTAATGAAAAACTCCAAAAAGACAGGATAGACATAACTTTAAGCGGTAAATATACCCCAATGGGTAAAATTCATCCGCTTACACAAACGACTAATGAAATAGTAACTATTTTCCAAAACCTTGGTTTTTCGGTTGTAGCGCCGGAATTATCTCCAGAGGTTGAAACTGAATATTATAATTTTGATATGCTTAATGTTCCGAAAGATCATCCTGCCAGAGATGTTCAGGATACTTTTTATTCAAAAATAGCTGAAAATGTTGTTTTGAGAAGTCAAACTTCAGGTGCTCAAATTCATGTAATGGAAAACAAAAAACCTCCGATTAAAGTTATTTCTCCGGGAAGAGTTTACAGAAACGAAAATATTAATGCAAGAAAAAATAACTTTTTCCACCAAATAGAAGGTTTATATGTTGATAAAGACATTACATTTGGGGACTTAAAAGGTGTGCTGAATGAATTTATAAGACAATATTTCGGTGCTTCACGCCCGACAAGATTCAGAAGCAGCTTTTTCCCTTTCACTGAACCGTCAGCGGAGGTGGATGTTCAGTGTATTATGTGTCAGGGCAAAGGCTGCAGAACATGCAGCGGAACCGGATGGTTAGAAATCCTCGGATGCGGGATGGTTGATGTGAATGTTCTAAAAGGTGTAGGAATTGATCCCGATGTTTATACAGGTTTTGCGTTTGGTATGGGTGTTGAGAGACTTGCGATGTTAAAATACGCTGTTGATGATATTAGATTGTTTTTCAATAATGACAAAAGATTTTTAGAACAGTTTTAATTATTAACAAATTATAGAAAATAACACCGGAGTAAAGAAACCGGTGTTATTTTTTATTTATGTTTATTTATCTATAGAAAAGTCTCTTTTAAAAATATTATTTACGTGTTCATAAGCTTTCTCAACACTGCCGGTTTTAAAATATAATTTTGCAAGCAAAAATTCTCTTTCATTGGAAGGCGCATTATTGTACGCTTTTTGTGCAAAAGACAAAGCTGTTCCGTATCTTTTCATGTAACCGTATGTAGTGGCTATTTTCTGATAGCAATCGGCAGCTTCATAACTATCTGAGGAGTTATTTGCTATTTGTTGATATTCATATACGGCACTTTCGTACTTTTCTTCTTCTAATAGTTGTTCTGCTTTGTCATAAGGGGATAAGTCATTATCATTATCATCGGTATTTATTGTTTTAAGCTCGGAAATATCTTGTTTCTTATCGGACGTATCATCAGAATCGACTTCTTTTTTGTTTTGAATTTCCTCAGAACTGTTAGTATCATTTTCTTGTCTTATTGAATTATTGTCTTGCTCTGTTGAATCGTCATCGGTTAACTCTCTTACATATTCTTGTTGAGGTTTATTATTATTATTAATTGTTTTAGGTTTCGAATATTTAAATGAAGCTGCTGTTATAAAAACAAGTAACAGACATAGTAATAAAACAATCAAAAATGATTTTTTTTGTAAAAATTCAAATTTATTCATAAATTTACTCCTTTGTTATTTTATTTTGTTCTATTCCATAGGCAAACATTGCAAAATCGTATTTAACAGGGTCTTCCGGACAAAATGATTTTAATTTTTCCATTAATTCTTTAACTGCTCTATAGTCATTACTTTTTCTTGTAAGCAACCCCATTTCTCTTGATTGTCGTGCTACATGAACATCAAGCGGTATATATAAATCTTTAGGTTTCATAAAATTCCATATACCGATATCAACCGCAGATTTTCGCACCATCCACCTTAAAAACATATTCATCTTTTTCATGGCACTTCCCTTTACGGGATTAGGTATCATGTGGTAAAAACCCTGACCGACATTTTTAGGGGCAGAGTTGTATATAATATCAACAATTTCTGATAAAAACATATCGTATTTATCGCCACGGTCTTCTTTAAAGCAAGACTTAAAAAGACATTCCAAGCCGCCTTCTTTTGTATAAATGTTATGCAAAACTTTAAACAATCCTATTATGTCATAATCTTTATAAATTCTGTAATAAGTTCCTTTGAGATTTTCAAAGTCTCCGTTTTTTACATAATTGCATAAATCATTATCACAACGATTTAGTATTTGGTTTAATGTGCTTATAAAAGCTTTTCTGTTGCCAAAAGCAAATGAAGAAGCTATAAAACCTGCGATTTCTTTTTCTTCTTTATTTTTACCTTTGTAAATGAACTGAATAGGATCTTCTTTTATAAAATCTTCATTTTCATATTTTGCCGCTAATTTATCTAATTCAATTTTTGTTATCATCGTATTTTCTCAAAAAACTCTTTTAATATTTTATCACACTCATCTTCTTTTATTCCGCCGTATATTTTTAAATTTTTGGTACCTTTTAGCGGATTAGAAATTAAACTTCCGTATTGAGTATTGTATGAACCAAAATAAACAACTTTTATTCCGCTTTGAATTATAGCCCAACTGCACATAGGACAAGGCTCAAGAGTAACATATAATTCGCAGCCGTTGAGCCGCGATGTTTTCAATACTTTTTGAGCTTCTCTTATTGCGAGTATTTCCGCATGTGCTGTAATATCATTGTCCGATTCACGACGGTTATGCGCAGAAGCGATAACTGCCCCCTCTTTTTTTATTACACACCCTATCGGAACATCAATAGTACATAATTTAGCTTGCTCTATTGCCGATTGCATTGTTTCCCTCAATCCTTGAATGACTATAGTTTTGAGTCTGTTTCACCCCAAATTTCATCGTCGTAATATCCGAGTTCCAAATGACCTGCTATTACCGTATCTCCATTTTTTAAACCGAGCCTGTGCAATTCTTCAAATACTCCCATTCCTTTAAGAATATTTTGGAATCTTATTACTTGTTCGGTGTTTCTTATATCCGTAACTTTTGCAAGTCTGTTAATTTTTCCGCCGGATAGTAAATAAGCATCTTTTGCCACCTTTGTGACTTCAAAACTGCTGTCATCATTATTATATGCATCAATATCATCTTCAATATCAATATCAAATTCAGGTTTAGGAATTTCATCAACTTTTTTTTCAATAAAGTAAAGTAATTCGTCGATTCCCAATTTTGTGACTGCGGATATTACAAAAACATTATCGGATAATTTTTTGAATTCTGTTATTATATCTTCTGCTGTTTCATCCAAAATGGCATCCCGTTTATTCAAAACAATAATTTGATATAGATTAGCTAATCCTTCGGAATGTTTTCTAAGTTCTTCATTGATAACTTTGTAGTTATTCATAGGGTTTTCAGCCGTTAAATCCACAATGTGAACCAAAAATCTGCATCTTTCAACATGTCGTAAAAACTCATGACCAAGTCCGACACCTTCCGACGCACCTTCAATAAGTCCCGGTATATCTGCTATAACATAAGAACCGCCGTCAGATTTTTTTACAACACCCAAATTCGGAACTAATGTTGTAAACGGATAATCCGCAATTTTAGGCTTAGCGGAACTTACTGCACTAATAAATGTCGATTTTCCCGCATTAGGCATACCTAACAATCCGATATCAGCTATCAGTTTTAATTCAAGTTCTAATACTCTTTCAATTCCCGGTTCTCCAGGTTCGCAAAACTGAGGTGCACGCTTTTGCGCTGTTGCAAATCTCGCATTTCCTCTTCCGCCTCTTCCGCCTTTTGCAATAAGTATCTTTTGTTCATTTTCTGTTATATCTGCAATTATTTTTCCTGTCTTAGAATCTTTTACAACAGTGCCTAAAGGTACTCTAATTGTTAAATCTTTAGCACAAGCACCATGCATTCCTTTAATTCCGCCATTTTCACCTGAACCGGCTTTATATACGGATTTTATTTTAAAGTCCAAAAGGGTTGACATGTTTTCGTCACCTAAAAAATATATGTCGCCGCCGTTTCCGCCGTCACCGCCTGCCGGACCGCCTTTATCGACAAATTTTTCTCTTCGCCAAGCTACCATGCCGTTTCCGCCATGCCCTGAAATTACACGTATTTTAGCTTTATCTAAAAATTTTACCATTGTTCCTTAACCTTTGTAATATAATATTATTATGAACAAAATTAAAAATACATTATTCAGTAACAAACCCGTTACAATAGATGAAAATTCAATTATTATGGCATTAGAATCAAGCTGTGATGAAACAGCGTGCGCTATAGTCAAAGGCGGGAGGGAAGTATTAGCCAATGTGGTTGCTTCTCAAATTAAGACTCACGAAGAATATGGCGGAGTTATTCCCGAAATTGCTGCAAGAATGCATTTGGAAGCTGTGAATGTAGTTGTGGAAGAAGCCTTCAAACAAGCAGGCTTAAAAGGCGACGATATTACAGCTTTCGCAGGAACGGTAGGTCCCGGTCTTGTAGGCTGCTTGCTTGTAGGTATGAATGCGGCAAAATCGTTGGCGTTAGCCTATGACAAACCATTTATCGGGATTAATCATTTAAACGCACATTTAGCGGCTAATTTTATAGACACAGATTTGGAGCCTCCGTTTATTGCGCTATTGGTAAGCGGTGGTCATACGCAGATTATTGAAATGAATTCTTATTCCGATATTAATATAATAGGTGAAACCATTGACGACGCCGTAGGTGAAGCTTATGATAAAGTTGCAAGGTTGATAGGACTTCCTTATCCGGGAGGACCGAAACTTGATAAAATGGCGCAAGAAGGTAATCCGTTTGCGTTTAAGCTTCCTGAAGCAAAAGTTGACGGATTTAATTTTAGTTTTAGCGGATTAAAAACAGCTGTATTAAGACTTGTAAAAAGCTTTGACGGAAAAGATTTACCTGTGGCGGATATTTGTGCAAGTTTTCAGGAATGTGTTTCTTCAACATTGCTCAAAAAAGTAAAAAAAGCGGCAGAAGAGCATTGCTATAAACAAATTGTACTGGCAGGCGGAGTTGCAGCAAATTCTGAAATACGTAAAAAAATATTCCAATTAGAATCAGAAGGGTACAAAGTCTTTGCCCCGCCAATGAAGTATTGCACTGACAATGCTGCGATGGTAGCCAGCGCTGCGTATTTCTTTGAAAAAACTTTTGATAAAACAGATGTTGAAGTTTTTTCACGAGCATGATATAAGTTAAGATATACACAGATTTGTTTTATAAAAAATTTATGTGTGTGAAGTGTAAAATAGTACCATATCACGATTAGAGGATTTGTAACAAATTGTAAAGACAAGCGTTTTGCTCTAGCAAAAAAAAGTTTTTTCAGAACTTTATGTATATAGATACTGTGTAGGGGTTTGCATGATAAAATCAGTAAATTTAGCACAACCGAATATCGATTTTCGTTCTGTGTCAAAGAAAATAAAGCCGAACGATGATGACGAATCAAAAATTCTTGAAGATAATATGTCAACAAGAATGGCTCAAGGAGTGCAAAAATTTGAAAGTGCTTTAGTTGATTATCCCGTAAAAGGTTTAAGCGGGGATGTTAATTCTAATTTTTACGAATTTTTGTCCATGGGAATAATTCCTTATTTGGCAGGCAGCGCAATGTTCATGGTGCTTTTTAATGTTGCAAATAAGTACCTTGATTTATTCTCCAAAGAAAAAGCAGGAATCGTCGGTAAAAAATTAGGTTTAGGCGTCGTTCTTTTCGGGGTTATGAAAGAACTGTCAAAGAATTTTGTAACAAAACCGGTAAAATCCGCTACCGGTGTTAATATCAACATGCCTTATGCAAACAAAGTATTTAATTTACCGAAAGGTGATGGCAAAAATAATGGTAATGATACTGTATGGCAGCAGCGAACGGTATTTGACAGCAAAGAATTTTACAGAAAAGATTTACTCGACAAGAGCTATTTTGAAAAAGTCGCTAAAAAAGTCGGTTTAGGCGAAGACTTAAATGATCCTGTAAGCGAAACTTCACCGATTATTCAAAATATAGTAGCAACAACAAAAACGGCTAAGAGTTTATCTTCATATTGTTGGGGTGCTTTAGGGGTTTGCTTGGCAGCTCAAGATGCTTGGATAGGTTTCTTTAAATCGTTTACTGACAGAACTCGTTTTGTAAAAAATAAAGATGCGGGATTCTTTAGCAATGTCGGTAATTGGTGCAAAAACTTCGGGAAAAATACTTGGAAAATAACAGGTGAATTCTTTAAATCTTTTGGAAAGGCTTGCATAGAATTATGGAATGGCAGATCAAATGATTCAGGATTTATGAAACATGCCGGAAAAGGTATGATACTTGGTGCTGCAGCTTTAACAACGGTTCTTACGGCAAATGCAATATCAAGGGCTAAGAAAATGGCTCACAGCACAAATAAAGAAACGATAGATAGAACAAAAGAAAGTACGGTGATTTAGGTATGGCAGTAAAATCCGTTCAATTGAATAATTTACAACAAATGCCTTCATTTAAACAGGATGTAAAATCATACCGTGATGCCGAAGGTACAATAACAACAGAAAATAATATCAAACCGTTACCGCCAAAAGGACATTTGGTAGATGATAATTTTGGTAATGCAGCTAAATATTTCTTTAAGGATATCGGTTATGATTTAAAATCCGTTAAAGACGGTTACAAAGGGACTGCTAATGATCATCAATTAGGCAGACTTAATGATGTCGGTCTTGTTTTGGGCGGTACTGCATTAGCTACTTATTTAGCATCAAGAACAACAAATCCTAAAGCAAGGATTATGGAATATATTGGTCTTGCAACATTCCTTACTTCAATGGCTTTATACCCGAAAATTGCAATAAATGCTCCGGCAAGAGTTTTGCATGGCTATGATATTGATAAACAATACATAGATGATCAAGGACGTAAGAAATCAGTTCAACAAGACAGCAATTACGTTCCTTATGATATGTATATGAGCGGAAATAAAGGCGAAGATTTAGATGCCATCGGCGATAGAATGGGTATTCCTCGTGATATCAAAAACAGGCATGATGTTGTAAGAGAGCAAATGAGAAAAGTCGCAACTCAAAACAACACTTTGTGGATGCTGACAGCAGGTTTTGCTACTCCTTTAATGACGGCTCTTTTATGTAATGTTATTGAAAATAAAATTGTAGCCCCATCTCTTGAAAAGTCAAGGAATGCAAAATACAATGAAATGATTCATTCAACGTTAAATCAAACTAAACTAATGTCAGAAGATATCAGCGGTTTAGAAAACGGTTTAAGCAGACAAGTTAATAAATTCTTGTCAAAACGTAAAGACGGTATTTTACCGAAAGAAGATTTTGAAGATTTGGTTTCAATGCTAACAAAAAATACCGATAGCATATTAGCAGACGGTATAAGAAGAGATGTTGAACAAATGGTGTACAGTGACAGGTTTAAAGTATCTTCCGAAATAATTGACGGTATTTTAGAAAATGCTTCAAAATCAATAAAAGGCAGAAATGTAGAAACAGTGCTGCAAATTTTACCGAATAAAGCTGAATTAGAAAATATTATCAAAGAAGTTTTAGAAAGTGCTGATTTAACGAAAGAACAGCTTTTAACATCAAAAAATATAGAAGACGTAAATGAAAAACTTGCAAATCTAATTGATTCAAAATATGAAAAACTTACCGGTTCAACAATGCCGAAAGAGTTTGCAGATGCTCGTAAATTGGATTTTATTACAGGAATAAAATGGGAAAAAGTTTCTGTAGTAAATGAAGATAAAATCAATAAGCTTGTAGATTTTGCAAAAGTTTTGGGTGATTTTAAAGAAAAACAAGCAGCATTAGACAAATGCAAAAACTTTAAATTTGAATATGCTCCGGAAACAATTCTTGCACGTTATTATACAAAATTCCAAGACGCTTTAATGAAAGGTCTAAAGATATCTCACAAAGATTATGCAAAAATCAGAGATGATAAGGAATTTGCAAGAAAACTTCTTGATGAAAAACTTGAAGCTTTGAGCAAAAATGAAGAAGAATATACTAAACTCTTTGAAAAACTCGGCGGCGTAATGGCAGATATGGAGAAAGCTCTTCACGGTTCAAAAGAAGACCAATCTCAAATTTTGGATTTGATAAACGGAATTGAAAATAATTACAATAATACAGCCAGACGCTTAGAAAAAGCCGGATTAGGAAAAGAAACAATTGACCGTCTTGTAAAAGAAGATGTTTCGACTCTTTCAAATGATATAATGACAACAAAAGAATTACGTGAAATCCTTGACGGTATAAAAGAAAATGACTTTGGCGGAGATATGGTTCAGCAGGCAAAAGGGAAAGGTTCTTCAAAGAATCTTGAGATTTCAAGATTAATCAGCCGTTCACAAGGTCAGGCAAATTCATTCTTCAGAATATTCCACACTATGGAATTATATAAACGAGCAGCTAATCCTGAAAATATGATGTATTTTACATCATTAAAGGATGAAGCGTTTGTGAAAGAATTATTGAATATCGGCAAAAATACTCTCCTTGGAGCATCATCTCCTGATTATGTAATGAAGTTTGATATGGTAAACAACCCGATGGGTTATAAAGATATGGTTAACAGCGTTTGGACTATAGAAGAACAAGCAGAAGGACTTTCGACAAAAAATAAAGGTTATGTAACAGAATCAGGGAAAAAAGCTCTTACAAACGGAGAAAAAACTGGAAAATCAGGCTTGTTGGAAAGATTTCAATATTATATTTCAAGAGCAAAAAATCTTCTTACAAATAACAGAACTGATTTTACAAAACCTTATCACAATTTCTGGGATGAAATTACAAACGCTTATACGAAATCAGCGCAGACTAACGAAGCAATGTTTAACTTAGTAGGTCAAAGCCCTGTTGATATGATTCAAAAGGGTGCGGCTCGCAAACGCGGCGACAGAAAATGGCTGGCAATAATAGGAACTATAACCGGAGCCGTATTTGGTGTAACATTGTTAACACAGTTTGCTTTCGGAAAAATAAGCAACAGACATAATTTACAAAAGCAGGTGAATAATGAGACAGATAAATAGCATACTGATTAATACAACTCTTCCGTCCGTTAAATTCACTTCGAACGAAAGAAATATATCTTTTCAAGGGAATAATACAGCAGATAATTCAAATTTAATCAACGATTATCTTCAAAGCTCGGCAGTTGCAAATGCTCCGATGATTAAGAAAGTTGATAAATTTTCAAATAATAATTCGGTTGAATACAAAAACAATTTAAGAACAATGATTCAAAATAATGAATCAGTCATGATAGCGATTGCACCGAGAACATTTACTGCACAGGATTTGGACGGTGATGAAATTGTTTCAATGTCAAAAGGCGAGAAACCCGGAACATTTTTAAGCGCAATCAGCAGATTAGACGAATTGAAAGAAGACGGTTTTAATACTATTCACCTGCTTCCGATTCATCCTACGGGAAAAGTTGAAGCAATGGGAACGGCGGGTTCGTTATATTCTCCGGCAAAAATGGTGACAGATGACGGACATCTTGCAATCGATCCGATTTTAATTGATGAAAACGATTCAAGAACTCCTGACGAGCAGTTCAAAGCTTTTATTGACGAATGTCATAAACGCGGTATAAGAGTTATGATAGACCTTCCCAGCTGTGCATCTGTTGAAATGGCAAAGAATGAACCGGAATTAATGGCATATACACGTAACGGTGATGACAAAACTCCTCAAGGTTGGAAGGATATCAGAATGTTTGAACCTTGGGAAGATGAAACTAAGAAAACATTGAACCCTAAATTACTGGAAATGCATAAACAATTTGTCGATGCTTGTATAGATTTAGGAATAGACGGTATAAGAGCAGACGTAGCCAGAGCGAAACCTGTTGAATTTTGGGATATATTAATTCCTTATTCACATCAAAAAGATCCTGAATTTGCTTGGCTTGGTGAAACATATACTTATGAATGTGCTTCCCCTCAGGTAAATATGCCTTATGACAGACCTGAAGACTCATTGAGAGCAGGTTTTGATGAATACTACGGTCAATATCACATATTCCACGAATGGAGTACAAACAAAGAGTTTACGGATTACGTAAAACTTAATCTTGACCTATCCCACAGGCTACCTGCCGGAAAAAGCTGCATAGGTTCATTTATGACACATGATGACAAGTCGGCTATGATTCACGGCGGAGAAAATTATTGTAATATGACAACAATAATACAGTCTACAATTCCAATGTGTAATCCTTATTTTGTAGACGGTTTCCAAACAGGTGATTTGTATGATTACAGTTATTCAAATTCCTTGAGTGATGAAACAATGACAGATACAAACAAAATGGTTACTCATAAAAACCAACTCGATATATTTAACCTTTCAAGAAAACCGGGCGGTGAACATCCTGAAATTGAAAGAGTTATGAGAGATACTCTTAAAATGAGAAACGAAAATAAAGACCTGTTTGCAGATAAAAACAGCAGCTTTATTGAGTTGGATAAAAAAGGTGATATAAAAGATCAAATTATAACTTATGCAAGACACAATAACGGTAGAACTGCCGTAATAGTAGCAAACAAAAACCCTAACAGAAATATTACGGGTACGGTAGTAATTCCTGGACTCAAAGAGTCGCAAAAACTTGTTAATATGGCACCTTCTTATGGCGAAGAAAGCGAATTTCAGGTAGCAAAAAATGAGCTGAGAGTTGACTTAGCCCCGTCTTCAGCCTATGTGTTTGAAATCGATACACCATATCTTGAACACGACAGAAAGAATCACGCATATAAACAAAAAGTCAGCGATTAAAAATTGGCTAACATTAAATAAAGACGAAAAGCGGAGAATGGTTTTACCATTCTCCGCTTTAAAAATAAATCTAAAATTTTAACAGAATACGCTTACATTTTTCTGTGCAGGTGTTAAATTAGCCATAAACGAACTGCCACGTTCTTCAAATAAAGGTTTTTGTTTTTTCTTAATCGGCTGTTCCGAATCATGATGAATATTACCTTTAGAAACTGGTGCATTACCGCCTGAATGAACTGCTCCAATTGACATAGTTTATCCTCACTTTCTTTATTAGTATATACCTGATATATATATTAAGTATTTTTGTAAACAAAAATTTCACTTTTTTGAAATTATTTTACAAAACTTTACAAAAAAGGGGGGGATAGCGGGTAGGGTAGACTTCAGTCTACCGAATATCTAGGTCAATCCTGCTTCAGAGTGCAAATATTGGAACAAAAGATGCAAGTTTGCGGACATTTTTGTTACCAAAACCGGACATTTCGGACTTTTTGTGTCAGCCGATTTCCGACCATAATGTTACCCTGAATTTATTTCAGGGGTTTTCCGGAATGCAGTAAACACGCCATTTTTGTAAGATGCTGAAACGAGTTCAGCATGACAGCATACTTATTTTCTTCCGACCAAACTGTGAAACAACAGTCGGTTTGAGAATAAAGAACAGCAGATTTGATTATTAAGTTTTGTAAAAAGTATAGCAAAAAAAAAATATTTAGGAGTTTTATCTTATTATCTAAACATTAGTAGTGAGGAAATAAGACATGAAAGTTAATAGTATAGGTCACGATGAAAAAGCTATCCAAATAAAAAATTATGTAGATAAAAGCCAGCCAAATTATCATGATTTTGATACAAAAGCACACAAATATACTGTGAATATTTCTAATGCAGTTTCAAATGCTAATAAAATCAGTTTTGGAGGTATATTTAGCATATTTACCAAGAAAAAATTGCCATTAGACCAGAGAATAAAAGAATTAGAGGAACTTTACATCGACCCTAAATTTTGTAAACCTTTATTGGAGTTAAAAACATCGGAACAAAAGGACAGATTTACAGCTGACGAAATTAGAGAACTGTATAAAACATTTCGTGAATATTCCGAAGCGGTTTTGACCATCGCTAAATTAAAACCTGAAAGTACACCTTTTGAAATTATATCAAAGGTTAAATGTATAATTGACGATGCTGATGTCTCTGCCAAACAAGCCCTCATGCTTAAAGAAATTATTGCAGCGAGATATCCTCAAGAAACTCAAGAATTATATAAAATAAAAAGATTAACACCGAAAGATATCCAAGATCTTATGCCATCTCTGCTAAAATCACCTGAAAATACGCTTAAACTTTTAAAAGAAACAAATCGTAGTCCTGAATTGATTAAGTTTATGGTAGATAATACAAAAAAAGATGAGAGCATTGAAAATGCTATAAAATTTATGAATAAAAAATGTATAATACGAACAAAAGGTATGGGGCTACAAGAAATAGAGGCGTTTACTGATAAAAGTATAATGAAATTATATGATACCTACAAGAAAAAGCCTGAATCAGTTCTTGAATTGGCAAATATATATGATAGGGTCAATGACAAATGGCGTTTTACTGCACAAGACATTAAAAATTTAGTCAAAGCGTATGAAGAATATCCTGAACAGGTCAAACAACTTGCTAATTTTAAATTTGATGGCAGCAAGACCGGTTTAGACAGTGACGGTATAGCTGAATTAGCTGAATCTATGAAACTGCACCCGGAAGAAACTTTGGAATTAGTCAAAAAACGTACAGGCTATCCTTATCATAAGATACCGGCTATTGTCGATAGCCCGTATTACAATAAATACAAAGAAGATGTTTTCGCTTTCTTAGATTGTTTATCGTATAGTTATGGAAAAGCTACCATTTCTACCGATGATTTATACAACATAATAAGAATGTATAGAGAAAAACCTGAAGTAGCTTCAGCACTGGGTTTTAGAGAAGTAAAAGGTGATAATTCGTCGAATTACTGCGTACTTGCAGGCTTTTTGCACGGGTATGGGACTCGGGGATATACAAAGCCTTGGGCATTTGAAAAGGTGGCAAACATCGCAGAATATGCTATAAAAAATAATGCTACCGAAAGAGCTATAAGGGAAGCTCAAGAACTCAATAGAGAACTTAAACGCTATAGCGCCAAAGTTAGTGCGAGTATGTAATTAAATTTATATTTTGAGGATACATATGAATGTATTACCGATAGTATCAAACCAATATAATTCTAAGGCAACTAATAAGCATCAGACTAATAATATCACGAGTAATCTGACTTTTAGGTCATTACCTTGTGATTTTAGTACTGCGTTTCAGGCATACAGGGATATACACGGAATATCAAGATGTACTCAGAATACTACCGGATTACGGAACGATTTGGATTATGCTCAATTGGCTCGCAAAATAAGAGCGAATATGGACTGGCATAGTATACAGGAAAAAATAGAGCCTGTGGCAAAAAAAATTAGTAATTTGTTGAAGAGATTAAAAAAGGATAACCTTTCTGAAATCAGCACACAAGAAATTAAACAAATGCTATCAGGACAACCTCATAAAAAGGCAAAAATATATTCTATGGCAGGCTCGGACGGGACAGAGGCATACGCTATTGCTAATGCTTTAATCGGAGAACTCGGATTTGAAAACGCAAAAAAATATGTTTTCCCAATATATGTAAATGATGTTCAGGAATGGGTGATAAATGAATACGGAAAAGCCGGTAAAATTTGGTTTTATGATGATGAAATAGAAAAACTTCCGTACATAAGAGAATTTTTGGTGGAAGAATGTCATGAACCAAAAAGAACATTATACACCTTAAAACAGGAATTCAGAGATTGTTTTGAATTTGAAGTTGCGGATTTACAGGCGGTAATAGATCGTTTGCCAGGCCCTTCTGAGAATGAATATCCGACTTTTGTAATAAGAAATTGTCTGGCAGAGGCATTTGGCAGCTGTGATGCATATTATGTTATAAAAGACCTTGTAAATAAATATCCTTCGGACGCTGATATTGTATTAGGAGGGTATGACTTAGGCAAATTGAAAAACAGTTTCTTTGACACTCGGACTTTGTGGCTCAGCGATTGTGGGAATAATACATTTCAAAGTTTTAAAAAATATTTTGATGAAATTTTGCTCTCACATAGTTCGTAGGTTGGGTGAAACCCAACAATAACTTTCAAAAGTGACTTTTCGAAATGGCTATTGTATAAATGCAATAGCCATTTTAGCAATTTCATGAATTTAATGCGAAATAAAAAGAGTAGGAAAAGTCACTTTTCGAGCAGTTTCAGTCAACAGAACTTCCGACCTTAAAATGTCATTCCGAACTTGTTTCGGAATCTTACCAACTTGGCGTGTTTACTAAATTCCGGCAAGATTCTGAAATAAATTCAGGGTGA
>CADCOS010000029.1 GCA_902803165.1 uncultured bacterium
GTTCAAATCTGTTTTTCTTTACGCACCTTTCAGCGCGCATTTACCATGCTATCACTTTATCTCTTTATTGTCAAGTTGTGGTTTATATTAATTTATATTGCTGCAAAGTTTCCACGATAACTTTTATTGCAGACTTAGTTTTAGCAATAAAATCTTCTGCAATTTCAGGTTCAAAATTTCTTTGGAGAATTGTCAAAATTTCTCTTTGCATATATTGATAAACCAAGACTGATTTAACAATTGATGATACAAGAGCCGGTGAAAATACTCCTTTTGAAAGAAGTGATATTATATTATTAATATTAAAGAATTCGTCTTGAATAAAATCTTGCAACTCTACCTTAAAAGGAGTTAGCGTTGCAAGCGCAACTGTATTTGCAGGAGTAAAAAGATTTAAATATTCGAATTCAGTCGGCTTGACACCTTCTATTGCAGCACCGAATTTTGATAAATTATATATTTCAGTATATTTAAGTTCTTTTATTATTACTTCAAAATGATGTATAAATGAAACATAATCCTCTCTCGTTTGAACAGTTCCGCCATTAACAGACTTGACGGTAGCAAGATGCTTTTTAACAGCATCAACCATTATATCATTTTGGGAAACTCTTTCCATAGTCTGACCGTCAGCATATATAACATTGCCATCAAATGCCAAGTCAATACCTGCCAAGACAGCTTTAGCGAATCCCAATTTTACGGCAGAAACAAGTGCCATGATTGAAGCAGAACCGCCTGATTCATAAAATTTCATAAAACTATTAAACTTTGCAATTTTTTTAATTAAAAAATCCGATTCCGAAAAATTAACAAAAAATCTTCTGAACGGCTTTTTAAATATATCTTTATCCGTACGAATATCGATTATACAGTTCATTCTTTCAATGTACTCATCGGCAACATCTAAGGTCTTTAACATATTTCCTGCATCAAGACACACGGCAAAATCAGGAATAACACCGTTAAGGACAAGGTATTTAATGGCTTTATTGACCGCAAATATTACAAACTTGTTTCTGTTTGCTTGAATTTTTTCAATATTATGAGCCAGAGATGGTCCCGCGCCCAGAATCAAAGCCGTTTGACCTGCGAACTTATCTTCCAAATCAGACAATAGATACGCAGTATTGTTATTTATTATATTCAAATTATTTAATGTATTAGTAAGCCATTTTTGTGAAAATTTAGTAATAGTATTTATATCCACCATTTTGCTTCGGCATGTATCCAAAACCTTTTGCGTCATCAAAAGCAAATCTTTGTTTCTGACTATGCCGTAGTTTTGCAAATATACGACTTCAACCTTATCTTTAGTTAAATATGAGGAATCGAGCTTAGCAATCAATTCATTCAAATCATCAGTTATATAAACTCTGCCGCTTGCCAGATGTTCTGATATATCTATATTGCAAAGCACAAAATGCAATAATTTTAAATCCGGTTCGTACACATATATTTGAGAAGGATATTTGTTAAAAGCCTCATCCAGCAAATACCCCAAACCTATACCGAACATTACTATAAAATCATTGCTTTTCATTTCGTTTTTTATATTTTCCGAAAGCATTTTTTTAACAGCTTCTTTCGGATCATTCAAATCCTCCACGGGCATATCATCTTTTAGGAGAACATAATCTTTAGATGGTGTTACAACATAAGTTATGCCGACTCTGCTCTGCTCTAATGACAAACGGGATAATCTTTTTTTTAAAGGCTCATTCGTTATATAATTTAAATTCTTTTCAAACATATTATAATTCCTTCTTATTAGTCTAAACGTAACATGTTTTTCAGGGTTTGTAAATACAAAATCCTAAAATATCAACCTTTTTGACTATTATTCAGTTCTCTTTTATCAACATTCGATTCAAATTGTGAAAAGATATCATTTCCGACAAGCTGCTCCAGTCTGGAACGTTTTTCAAAAAATGAACCTCTTGCCTTTTGCTGCTCATCCATTGCTTCTCTATAGAAAGTATCCGTAATTAAAATAACCTCTTTTGACAGGTTTTGTGCGGCATTATAATTCGCACGGCTTTTTTCTACCATCTTAGTTGTCATATTATAAAGTTCACGTGCAGACATATAGTCATAGTACAAGTCAACAACCCTTTGCTGAAGTTCTTCTACTTTTCTTACAAGAATAATCATATCCGCATCTGTAACTTGAGTATATTTGTAATTCAGAGCTTTTGTATCCTGAGAGAATATACCGAGGGTATTTCCGCCGATTAAAGATGCGCTTGCCAAAACAGGATTCCCCATGCCCGCGCCGATGAATGTTGACATGCCCGCAATTGTCGTCAAAACCTTTTTAACGGTACTTGTATCAGGTTTATCTTTTTCGGGATTAGATAATTTATATATTGCAAATTTTATTGTATCGCTGTTTGTTGCAGCACCTTGCCATAAGAGAGACAAATCCGACTGCATTTCATCATATTCTGCCTGAATTGATTTTGAAACTTCCATTGCCATTTTTTTAATACTTAAATCCGCATAAGTTATATTAGGGGATTCTACATCAGGTTCCTTTTGAACAACGGGTTTTACCTCCGGCTGCAAATCAAAATCAAATTTTGTTTCCGGTAAGTCGGTTGTTCCCATTCTATAAAAGCTCGGCATCGGTTCATTAAGATCTTCGAGTTTTAAACCTGCATACGAAGAAGGAGTCAGCAATAATAAAGAAATGAAAATTAACAATGATTTTTTCATTATTTCCTTCCTTTCTTATCAGAATCGTTCTCTTTGTACAGAACCGAATCAAAATCATACTGATACATTTCAAGAGAATCGACCATTTTTTTGCCGGCTAATCTTTGCAGTTGTATATGATATTTCTTTGCCGCTTGTTCTAAATCATACTCTTTCAAACGCATGGCGTCATATAATGATGCTGAAATTGCAATTTCTAAAATATCCGAACTGTATTCCGCATTCGCATAATTTCTGCTGTACAAAATTATTTTTGAACGAACCGCTTTAAGCTGAGCAAGCGTATTTTTATAATTATAATAAGAACTTATCAAAGTATCTTGCAAATCCTCAATCATGCACGCAAGTTCAATTAACTCGGTATCAGTCAACGGAGTCTCTTGCGGTACATTATTTTTATTTATCAACCCTTGAGCCAATCTGCCCGCAGAAAATGCGGAAGTTTGAATTGCAGGATTTGCCCCCATTAAACTCGGAACAAAAGAAGCGCCTGAAACTATTGCAGAAAGAGTCTTTGCCATCAAAGAGGAATGTATCCTCCTTTGAGATTCGGGAGTTGCAAGCTTTTTTAAAGCAAATTCTATAACTTGATTATTTTCAACAGTTCCCTTCCAAAGAAGTTCCAAATCCTTTACATCGTGTTCTTTTTGGACATCAATAAGTTTAGCCAAATCTTCTGACGTATTAAGCAGCAATGAACCCGAAATTGAAATATTTTCTTTACCTGTAACAAGTTCCTGCTTTTCAAGATTAGTTTTATCAAGAGTTACGACACCCCCTGACGGCAGCGCATACACCGGCATGAGTGTTAAAATTAATAAAAACGTACTCCAAGCGACTCTCTTCAACATACTTTATTTATACATTAAATTTATAAAAAAA
>CADCOS010000030.1 GCA_902803165.1 uncultured bacterium
AAGCAAGGTCAATTTACCTCTAATTTAAGACTTAACGGTAAGTTATCCAACCCAAAAATTTTGGGAGATTTTCATATATTTGAAACTAATATACCGTTTCTTGACACATCTATGAAAAATATTGAATTTTTATTTAGAGATAAAAATATTGCAATAAAGTCGAAAGGCGAGGTATTGGGAAATGATGTAAGTGCGGAAGCTATTTTGAGAAATAAACTTACTAAACCTTATTATATAGAATCTGCCGATATTTATGCCAAAAATATGAACTTAAACAGAATTGTAAGCCGATTAAAAGAATCGGAAATCGAATCAACAAATAACCAAGTTCAAGATAATTTCAGAGGTGTTTCAATAGATTCTATAATTGCAAAGAATGTAAAACTTAAAGCAGACACAATTGAACTTAGAAATATTCATGCTGAAAACTTTAGAGCCGAGGCAAGCATAAATGAAAACAAATTGTTTAATATGCGTGATTTTGAATTTAATATTGCGCAGGGTATTTTAAGCGGAAGATACGGTCATAACATTAAAACTAATGACATAAGCCTTAATATTGATGCAAAAGATATTAATGCAAACGATATTACTCTGGCGCTTTTTGACTTACGAAATCAAATATACGGAGACCTGACAGGCAATATTAATATGAATTGCAACGGAGAGACTTTTGACAAATGTATGCAAACACTTAACGGTAACTCAATATTCAACGTAAAAGACGGGAAAATGCCAAAACTGGGTTCATTAGAATATTTATTAAAAGCAGGAAATTTAGTTAAAGGCGGCCTTACAGGATTATCAATAAACAGTGTGATTGATATTATAACCCCGCTTAAAACAGGAACTTTTTCCGACATTTTCGGTTCTATTACTATAAAAGACGGAATAGCAAATAATATCGAAATTACAACAAAAGGACAAGATTTAAGTTTGTTTATAGGCGGTACATACAATTTTTACACTTCTCAGGCAGAAATGGAAGTTCTTGGTTTGTTATCACGAAAAATTTCCACAATGTTCGGTCCCATCGGTAATATGTCTCTTAACACTTTATTTAATGTAATTCCGGGAATAGATTTATCAAAAGACAGTTCACTTTTAAATAAAATAAACAAAATTCCGGGAATAGAAATTTCCGGAAAAGCCTACAGAAAATTTTTGGCTGAAATTAAAGGAAATATTAACGGCGATAACTATGTTACAAATTTCAGCTGGATAAATTAGACACCTGCGTTATCTTTAAAAATTCAGTTGCAAATCTACTATGTTTATTTTAATATTTAGGTACGGAGACATGGCCAAGTGGTAAGGCAGAAGCCTGCAAAGCTTTTATCCCCGGTTCAAATCCGGGTGTCTCCTTTTTATATTACTATCACAAGTCGAAAAGTATATGGAAGTTTTAGAGTTAAAAAATCTCTGGGAGCAAATTAAGGGTAGATTAACGGCTGAATTACCGGCTAATGCACAACCTTGGATTTATCCGCTTGAAGTTACCGGATATGATAAAGGTGTTCTTACTGTTGTAACGGGACAGTTGATGGGACGTGATATTTTAAGACGAAACCATTACAATCAAATAGTTGAAATTATTAAGAAAGTTACGCAAAACCCCGATTCTGATTTTGTCATTATATATGATGAAAGTATGGCAAAAACAATCAAAAAAGAAAACGAAAAAATTCAAAAAAAGATAGAAACAGCTGAACTTAAAGAAAAGGCTATGGAAAATTTATCCTATATGCCGTCTTCTAACCTTAATTTAAAATATAAATTTGAAAATTTTGTTGTGGGTGAAAGTAATGAATTCGCCTATAAAGTTGCAAAAGCTGTTGCAGAAAATCCTGCAAAAAAATATAATCCGCTATTTATATACGGTAATGCAGGGCTCGGAAAAACTCATTTAATGCAAGCTATAGGACATTATACACTTTTTAAAAATTCTGATATTAAAGTTAAATATACAAAAACCGAAGATTATGTTAACGATTTTATTTCTAACAGCAGAAACAGTAAAGATACAATAGAAAACATGTCGAAATTTAATCGTAAATACACTAACATTGACATAATTTTAATTGATGATATTCAATTTATAGAATCAAAAAAGAAAACTATGTCACAGATGCAGCACACTTTTGACAGCCTTTATAACAAGGGAAAACAAATTGTAATAACATCCGACAGACTTCCAAAGGATATTCCGACATTAACGTCCGCATTGTGTTCCAGATTTGAAATGGGATTAATGGTTGAGTTGACGCCTCCTGATTTACAAACAAGATTTAATATTGTAAAGAAACTTGCCAATGATAATGATTTAAAGTATTCTGATGATGCAATTGAATATATTGCAAAGAATTTTGAAAATAATGTACGAGAGCTTGAAGGGGCATTTAACAAGGTTTCAGCTTATGCAGAAGTTACGGGACAAAGTTTAACCCTTGATTTGGCAAAAAATATATTAAAATGTGATGACAATAAAGACGAAATATCTTTTTCAAAAATCGTTGAAGTTACCGCCAATTATTTTAAGATTTCCGCAAATGATATAATGGGAACAGCAAGAAGTCAAAAAACTTCAACGGCGAGACACGTTGCAATATACCTTGCAAGAGAATTGAGCGGAAACAGTTTTGTAAATATTGCCGAATTTTTTGAAAAAAAGCATACAACCATAATGTTTGCGCACGACAAAATCGAAAAAGAAATCAAAGTTAATAATGATTTATCTTCTGCTATAAGAGAAATTAAACAGGCACTCAAAGTTATATAGCCCAACTTATTACTCGTCACAATTTCAGGTTTGTGCTATTTAATATTATAAAAGGATTCAAAAAAATTATGTTAGAGAGCATTAAATCAATGGTTAACCTAAAATCCGTAGATAAAAATATTGCGGATAACAATTTTGATATCGCATTAGAAAAATTAAATGCACTTATAAGAGAAGATTTTAGGCCGTCTCAAACATATTTAAAAAGAGGAAAGCTTTGCAAAAAACTCCTTATGTACGACGATGCATATTCTGATTTTACCTACATTATAGAACATTGTGCGGAAAAAAAAGAAGCATACTTTGAACGTGCATTTTTAAATTTTGAAATCTCAAATTTTTATGAAGCCATTTTAGATGCCGATAAAATACTTTCATGGGATGAGACAAATTTTGAAGTGAAAAGAATTAAGCTTCTTTCTCTGATTTACTCAAAACAGGAAAACTCTGCATGCGAATATTTATACCAAATATTTGACAATCAAAAGTACAGAATTATCCAATTTTTATTCAATGAAATTGCAATGCTTTTAGCACAGGATGACTACTCAAAAGGATTAAAACTTTTACAAATAATTGATATTGTTGATAAAGATAATCCTATAAAGCTTTTAAAAGAAGCTACTATATACGGCTTTGCAGGAGATACAACGAAACAGGATGAATTACTCAAAAAAATCGATTCCGTTTTTCCGAAATACTTTGTTTCGCATTTCAGATTTTCAGATATGTATGAAGAGAAAGATTTGCTTGAAATATGCTTCCTGCTTGAACTTAAAATCTTTGACAAGAACGGTATTTTTGCATACCCGATGAAAGTTTTGGAAGGATACAGAAACCACCTTGAAGGACATATAACTGATTCAAAAACTTGTTTTGAAGAAGCTATATCAATCAACCCTACAAAACCCGAAGGCTACGTTCTTCTGGGACAAACTCTTCAATTGATGTCAGGATATGATAATCCTGAATACAAAAAACTTGCCGAAGAGAATTACTCCAAAGCAGAAGAAATTTATCTTAAAGAAAACTGCCCGCAAAGAGCCGAAGACATGAGACGTCAAATAAAACACCTTAATTCAGGGGTTAATATTTATTAGAAAGCTTGGCTGCTTTATACATTTCAAACATTGAAAGAAGGAGAAATGAACCAAACAAAAGTAAATACGAATCTCTGCTGTATACAACAATGCCGTTTACCACTTGAGGCGCATAAAGACTTAGTATAAATCCTGTCAATGTTCCTAAAATACCCACCATCATAAAGAAACAGAAATTCATAATACTTACCGCAGTGACAGCACAGGTATCTTGATTTGTTTGCTGTATTACAGGTATCAGCAGTGCCGAAATACTTGCGTTTGCAGCGATTATACAAAAGATTATTCCTATTGCAATAGAGCGTATATCTAAGTATATTAAAGAACAAATAATTAAAAGGCTTGTGAAAGTTATAATTGATACGCATTTTAAAAATATAACTCTGTGATTATGACACATTTTGCAAACAGTAGCATTTATTATATTGAAAAATGCCGCAATTACCGCCATAATCGACAAAAACATTGCCGCCTTAGATGTTGGCATCAAACAAAAATCTTCCAAGAATTTTTTACCGATGATAGTCTGAATAACATACGATATACCAAAATTACAACATGCAAAACTAAACAAATTTCGATTGTGTTTCTTGTGTAAAACCAAAAGAAACAATTTCGCATTAAGAACCGCTTTTTTATTAACTTCCGGTAATTTAACTCTATGTAATAATACATAAAATATAAAAAGCGATAAAATAACAACACCTGCAATTATTACAAGTACCTCACGCCAGCTCATGTAATTCAAAACAAATACAAACGGCGCGTTAGCTGCAATTCCGCCTGTATACCCTACAAAAAGCATAACTGCGAGTGCTATTCCGTAATTTTTATCCGAAAACAAATTTTTAAGTTCTTTTACCAAACTCAGATAAAACATACTGCTTCCCAAACCTATAAGCGCCCTTGCAAAATACATAAACATTATGTTTTGAGATAACGGAAATATTATACAACCCAATGCTAATATTATTCCGCCGCAGGATATTACTCTCACTCCGCCGTATCTGTCAACCATTACACCCGTTATCAATTGCCCGAGCGCATATATATACATAAAAATTGCACCAAAAGCAGTTATATACGGAGCCGTTACGGATAATTCACTTTGTAAAAGGTCAAAAATAGCTCCGGGAACGGCTATTCTCTGAAAATTTGCTATAAAATACAACAGACCGCCAATTGAAATTAATATCAATAAAAGTAACTTGTTTTTATCCTTCATAAACTCCCGCCTCACCAAAACACAAAGCCACTTTATAATTATAACAAATACAAATAAATGACAAGATAATTATATTTATTTTTATAAAAAAATCTAATTTTTTCCGACCAAAGCTTTATCAAACATTTGCTTGTAATAATCCATGTTAATGTTCAAGCCCTCACCTATTTCAAACAGCATTGTTACAAGCTCTCTGTCAGCATTGCATGTCATATTTTGAATAAGCTCATCAATATTTCTCACAATTTTAGCAAAGAAATCATTCTGTGCTTCGGCTATATCTACATGCAATTCAAGTTTACTTATACAATCCAAAAGTTCCAGTGTGGCATCAACTTGTTGAATATCAAGAGCATACGCCAATCTTCCGACGTTTTGAGCAATTTTTTTACTGAATATTTTTGCTGTCGGAGTTTTATCAATCTCTATACCGATTCTCTTAGCTTCAAAATTAATATCAGATGCCTGCTGCAATATATCACTGTTTAAAAATCCTTTTGAAGCCACGAACAAATCATTAAACTGCTTTGTTAAAACATATTGAGCTGATATTTTGAATTCATGCGGAATATCAAGTCCCAATGACTGCATTTGATAAATTGAACCTTTACCCTCGTTATACATAGTTTCATAAGTGTTAGCAAAATTTTGCAATTTATCTTTAAGCATAGTTTGAAGAATCTTTCGTCTTTCTTCAATAAATATATCTTTAAGCGTAAAATACTCCGTTCCGTAATAATTATCTATTGTTCTTATTATTTCAGTTAACGGTGAAACCAAATAAGTTCTTATAAGTTCTTTTCTCGTTTCAAGAAAATTATCCGAATATTCTTTTATTGCACAATGGAAATCCCCGCCCGAGAACTGAAGCAGAGTAAATACAAGATTTGATTTTTCAAGTGTAACTTTGGATTTAACTTCAATATGACCTATTACAAGCTGGGAATTACCCTTTACAACTCGTTTATAAGATTGTTTCTTAATTCTGTAGCAATAAACATCTTCCTCATCTTCAAAATCAGTATATAGTGAAGATATCGCCCACAAACTTACTATCTGTTTAGGTGTAACTATTGAAGGGCGAACAAATCTTTCGTATACATCACGTCCGCTTCCGTACTCTTCAAGATTACTTTTTGCCTCGTCTAATATTTCAAGAAATCTTGCTTCCAAATCTTTTTTTACAAAAGACTTCATTAACTGCATTACCCTTGCTGCATATTTCATTATTTGAACAGTTTCAATCCCCGAGATTTCAGAGAAGAACCAACCGCAGCTTGTATACATAAGCATTGCCTGCCTTTGTATTTCCAAAAGCTCCATTGCTCGAACTTTATCTTCTTCGCTTAAATCAGGAACAAAATATTCTTCTTGAAAACTTTTTACGTTTGCTTCACTTCTGTCCAAAATTACATTTATGTAGTTATTTCTTGCCAAATCCGGATTTAAAAAATACTTTTTGCCTATTTTTTTCGTTAGCGAAACAGTTTCGTCTCTCAAATAATCAAGAGCTTCTCTTAAAGGTTTTCTCCATTTTTGATTCCAACCCGGATGACCGCCGGTTGAACATCCGCAATCTTCGCACCAACGACCTACACCATGGAAGCAACTCCATGATGAAACAGGTTTTAAATCAACTTCCCAATTGCTTCTGTATTTTTCTAAGTATTCCGCATAATTTGTAACTATAAAACCTGCATCCTTCATCTTCAATTTTATGGCATACGCCATTGCCATATCACCGAATTTTGTATGATGTCCGTAGCTTTCGCCGTCAGTCGCAATATTTACCAGCTGAGGATAATTTCTTATTGTTGAAATACCGTCTTCAAGTCTGTGAATAAATTTATTTCCGTCTCTTAAAAGCTCATCAAATGCAACGGATTTTGAAATAGCTCCGTCATAAAAGAATAAATCTATATACTTATCTGGTGCGGATTTAATATAATATCTGTAAGAACGTGCCGGATCAATATTACCCCAGCTTACATCCTGCCAATTTTCCTCCCCTTCTTTACGAATTTTTTGTGCTTGATAAGGAGAAAGTATTGTAAATTTTATTCCGTTTTCAACCAAAACTCTCAGTGTATCGTCGTCAACCGCAGTTTCTGCAAGCCACATTCCTTCAGGTTCTCTTCCGAAACGATATTCAAAATCCTTTTTGCCCCATTTTACCTGGGTTTGTTTATCTCTTTCATTGGCAAGCGGCATAATCATGTGGTTATAAACTTGCGCTATTGCATTTCCATGCCCGCCATGCAGTTTTCTGCTGTTAATATCAGCTTTTATTATTCTCTCGTAAGTAATCGGAGCATTTTCTTCCATCCATGAAAGAAGAGTCGGACCGAAGTTAAAACTCATATATTCATAATTATTAACAACGTCTAATATATGGTTGTCTGAATTAACTATCTTGGAAACAGAATTTGGATTATAACATTCATTGTTAATTCTTTCATTCCAATCATGAAACGGCAATGCACTGTCTTGTTGTTCTATTGCCTCAAGCCAAGGATTTTCTCTCGGCGGCTGGTAAAAATGACCATGAACTGTCAAAAAAACTTTGCATTTATCCTTTTCCAAATTATCCATTATTACTTAACTCCATCTTTTTCAGGTGCTTTTTTTGTAACCGTCAAGCTGCTTACATCTATCCAAGCATCACCAAGCGCATCTGAAAATACAATTCCTACAATTTTAACCTCGTCATTTGTTTTTAAATCAATAAATTTTTCTGCTGTTTCTCTTTTCAAGAACAATTTCATCTCCGAAAGAGGAATATCATAAGATGTATCACTTCTCTTTATTAAAAAAGAAATATAATTTTCGGACGACCTCATTGCAGGCTTATAATCCAAACCGAGAGTTGAAAACTTATCAAATTTTGCATTCATTGTAATTGTTTTATTAAGATATGTTTTTGGTGAAGCAACAACACTAAGCGGACTGACTGCCGCTGAATCGACTGTTGCAACAGCCGGCGCAGCTACGGGTTCTGCCGTAACTCTGTCAACACATACACCGCTTGTTGTAAGTATTATTGCACATATTGAAGCTAACAGTGCGGACTTAATATATTTTGAATTTATCATTTTTATAACCTCTTCTTTATTGTTATTGTAGCATGTTTTATTGATATTGCAAAAAATTCAATTGCTTATACTCTTTTTTTCTGTTATATTATAGACTATGAAAGATGTGGAATCCATAAACAAAGAGAGAGAAGGTCGGAATAATCTTTCTCAGTATAAAGATTTAATAGAAACTATATCCAAAGTTGAATACAAAAAATTTTCAAACCTTGGTATTATTGAATTGCAGGAAGTCATAAATCTTGCAACTTACACAATATACTATATCGTAAATTCTGATAACGAAAGCTTGTATAATGAAGCTTATCTTACAAAAGCCATTAAATGGGCAATAAAAAACGAAATGCGCCGCCGCTATAAATGGCACATTATGAAAAATCAAGAAGCTGCCGAACAGGAAAAAGTTAAAGATGCAGTTTATAAAACCATATTATCTATTGATGAACTTGCTGAAGCTGAAAACCCTACTATTATAAAAGATACTTCAAGAACTCCCGATGAAAAAGCTGAGATTTTGGAACTGAAGAACAGAATATGCGAAATTATGAAAACTCTTCCTCAAAGGGAGCAGGACTTAATTGAAGCGAAATATTTTTATGATAAAAAACTCAAAGATATTTCGGCTGAATTTAATATTTCACAATCAAGAATATCAAGAATTATTCAAAATGGTCTGGATAAAATAAAGAAAGAATTGTTAAAACAGGATAGTTGTTATGGAGACAATATTTGAGAAATCAACAGGGATAGAAAATTGTATCGGAGATGAAAAACTTGAGTGTTTAATACCTGAAACGCTTATCAGAAAAGATTTAATCGGACTTCCACAGCTTAGCGAATCAGAGGTTATGAGACACTATAAAGAATTATCCGACAGAAATTTTTGTATTGAAAAAGGATTTTATCCTTTAGGCTCATGCACAATGAAATATAACCCTAAAGTAAACGAACTCCTTGCAAATCTTGAAGGGTTCGGTAATCTTCATCCTATGCAAACAGATGAGGACTCGCAAGGTGCTTTGGAATTAATGTACAATCTTCAGGAAAAATTAAAGTACATTACAGGAATGTCCGCCATAACCTTACAGCCTGCAGCAGGCGCCCATGGCGAACTTACGGGGATGATGATTGTAAAAAAATATTTTGAAACAAAAGGTGAAAAAAGGACAAAAGTTATAATCCCCGATTCAGCTCACGGAACTAATCCTGCCAGCGCTAAAATGTGCGGATTTGAGATTGTTGAAGTTAAATCTGACGAAAAAGGTCAGGTTGATATAGAAGCTTTGAAAGAATTACTGGACGAGAATGTTGCAGCTATCATGATGACAAATCCTAATACTCTCGGGATTTTTGAAGAAAAAGTTCTTGAAATATCAGAACTTATGCACAATAATGGCTCTTTATTGTATTATGACGGAGCAAATTTCAATGCAATAATGGGTTGGACAAATCCTGCTTTAATGGGATTTGATATTGTACATATTAATCTTCATAAGACATTTGCAACCCCGCATGGCGGCGGAGGGCCGGGAGCAGGTCCTGTCGGAGTTGTTGAAAAATTGAAAGACTTTTTACCGTCTCCGATAGTTGAAAAAAGCTCTGACGGCAAATATTACAGAAATTATGACATCAAACATTCCATAGGAAAAGTCAGAAGCTTTTTCGGAAACTTCGGAGTTCTTGTAAGAGCATACGCATATATTTTAATGATGGGTAACAATTTGCAGCTTGCAAGCGCAGATGCTGTTTTAAA
>CADCOS010000031.1 GCA_902803165.1 uncultured bacterium
GAAAATTGAATATATTTAATTTAACCCTCACCAAGAATTTCTAATATTCTTACGAATATTGAAATTCTATCCTCTCCCTTTGGAGAGAAAAAGATAATCAATGCGCCGAAAATTACTTAACAATATAGTTATATATTAATGATGAAGCTTTAACTATAAAATCTTTGCCTGCCGGCGAATTATAAGGCCTGTTTGCTAGAATTACTACAATATATTTTTTTCCGTTCGGAGCATAAACAATACCCGCATCGCCAAGCATAGTACCAATATCACCTGTTTTATGAATAAACAAAGCTCCTTCACCCAGCCCTGCATGTATCAGTCGGTTATTCTTAACATGACTCATATAATCTATTATGTATTCCCTGGAATTTACATTTAGAAATCCGGGATTATCCAAGTTATAGAGAATCTTTGCCATATCCGATGCTGTTGTTTTATTCGTTCCGTTTAAATCAGGAAGCCATGTCCTTACATAAGTTTTCGAAATTCCCCAGTCTCTTAACCCGGCATTTATATCATCCATACCGCCCATTTTTGCCATCAGCATATTTGTGGATGTATTATCCGAGTCTTGTATCATTATTTTTGCAAGATAATCAACATTATATAATTTATTTGCAGGCGAGTATTGCAGATTTCCTGAACCTGTCGAACGATACTGTTCTATCATTTTTATTTCGTCATATATTGTAAATTGATTTGCCTCAATTGATTTAAACATACGAACCAGCACTGGAAGCTTTATTATACTGGCAGCCGGATACTGTTTGTCAGCATTAATATTAATATAACGACCTTGCTCATATTCCCATACATAAATAGCAGGCGTTATTGATTTATACTGCTGCGATAATGACAGTAATTGTGACTTTAATTCTGTCATTTCTCCTGTTTGATACATCGTAGTTATCTCACTTTGCTTCTTTTTAACAACAGGAGAAAGCATTAACCGACCGTTAAACAAATCATTATGTAAATAATTTATTGTTGGCTTTGACATTGAATATAAATCCACATCTGTATTATAAGCAGGATTTCCTACGCTCATAATATTTTCAGAACCATTTAAAGTCCCTATTATATCAGGATTTGCTACCTGTTTTACTAAATCATTATATGCTGTCGGAAATACAAAATATCCAAAAGCAGACAATACCGACAACGTCACTATTAGTCTTATAAATTCGACAACAGGATTTTTCTTCTTCTTTGGAGCAACTTTTTTACGAATAACTCGTTGCTGACGATACCTTCTTTCAGGCTCAGCATATACAGGTCTTAATTGAGTTTGCTGCTTATATGCGTACAATGTAAAAGTCCTCCAATCCCTTCACATTTACATATTAGCATTATGTTAAGTTTTGTAAAATCCATTAAATGGTTGATAATAAGCTATAAATTATGCAATAAGCACATGCTTTTAACTATAATTCACGTCTTCCTTCAATAGCTTTTGCTAATGTCACTTCATCCGCATATTCTAAGTCTGCACCTACTGGAAGTCCAAAAGCTATTCTTGATATTTTTATACCGAAAGGTTTTATTAGTTTTGTCAAATATAAACTTGTAGCTTCACCCTCTACAGAAGGAGAAAGAGCCAAAATAACTTCTTGGACTTCTTCATCTGTCAATCTGTTTAAAAGCTCTTTTATACGTATATCTTCGGCGCCGATACCATCCATAGGCGAAATCAGACCTTGTAAAACATGATATAGACCTTTATACTCATTAGTTTTTTCAATTGCAAGTAAGTCTTTCGTTTCAGAAACCACACAAATAACTGACCTGTTTCTTGCAGAAGAAGAACAAATCTCACATGGAGACTGCGTTGATATGTTATAACATATTTCACAAGTTCTTGCACTTCTTTTCGCTGTTAAAATCGCATCAGCGAATTTTTCCACTTCACTTATCGGCATTTTTAATATCTGAAAAGCCATCCGTTGGGCAGACTTTGGTCCAACGGACGGAAACTTTTGAAATTGTTCAATTAATGCAGCAATACTTCTCGGATAAATCATTTTACATTAAACCAGGGATGCTTACTCCGCCTGTTACAGATTTCATTTTGCTTTCTAAAACCGATTTTGATTTATCAGTAGCAGCCTTCATTGCTGTTGTAATCAAATCTTCTAACATTTCAATATCGTCAGATGAAACTGAAGACGGATTCTCAGGGTTAATAGCCTCAGCAGAAAGTTTTATTGACTTAAAGATACCTTTTCCGTCGCATGTGACTTCTACAGAGCCGTTACCTGCTGTTCCGGTTATACTTGAACTTGCCAATTCAGCTTGAGCTTCAACCAATTTTTTTTGTATATTCTGAGCTTGCTTCATCATATTCATCATATTCATCATAATTAAAATCTCCTATATACTTATATGTCTAATTTTTCCATTAATTCGTCATCTATATCAAAATTTGCATATACATTTTGAACATCATCATGCTCTTCTAACCTGCCTAGAAGACGCATTATATTTGTGGCTGTTTTTTCATCAGTTACTTCTATTGTGTTTTGGGGAATCCTTGTAAATTCTGCTGATACGGATTTGAATCCTTCTTTTTCAAGGCCTTCTGCCACTGTTTGAAGATTTGATATTGAAGTATAAACTTTGTACTCATCTTCCTCTTCTTGAATATCCTCCGCATCCAGATTAATAGCAGCTTCAAACAAAGCATCAAAATCCACGGAATCCGCATTAAATGTTATACAACCTTTTTTATCAAACATCCAGCCGACACATCCTGTCTCGCCTAAATTACCGTTAAATTTGGTAAAATAACTTCGTATATCACCGGCTGTACGATTCTTGTTATCTGTCATTGCTTCTATAACAACGGCTACACCGCCTGCTGCGTATCCTTCATAAGTCATTTCTTCGTAATTTTCATTACTTCCGGCGCCGCAGCCTTTTTCAATTGCTCTTTTTATATTATCATTTGGCAATCCTGCAGCTTTTGCTTTTTCAATAGCAGTTCTCAGTCTGAAATTTCCGGCAGGATCACCGCCGCCAAGCTTTGAAGCTACTATAATTTCACGAGAGTATTTTTGAAACTCAGCCGCTCTAAGCGAATCAGTTTTTGCTTTTTTATGTTTAATAGTAGACCATTTTGAATGTCCGCTCATATTTATATCCCCTTTGTCATTACTGTGTTATAGACATTTTTAGCCTTGCTTATCAATAATACTCTAAAAAACAAAAAATGACAAGTATTTAATATAATTAATTATCGGTTAAATCTCTTATAATTTCTGCTGCTATTATAAGTCCGACAGCAGAAGGAACAAAAGCATTACTGCCGGGGATTTGCCTTTTTGCGGTACATTTTCTTTCCGTGCCGGGCGGGCATACACAGTGAGTTTTACAACTAATTTCAGCATCTTCTTTCGGTTTAACAGGTATCTCTTTAGAATATACAACTTTTAAATGTTTAATACGACGTTTTTTAAGTTCCTGCCTCATAACTTTTGCCAGCGGACATACTGATGTTTTATATATATCGGCAACTTCAAACATTTCGGGATGAAGTTTATTTCCCGCACCCATTGAAGATATAATAGGGACATTAACTTCATTACACTTCATTACAAGTTCTATCTTCCCCACAACAGTATCTATAGCATCCACTACATAATCATATACACTAAAGTCAATTTCTGACGAAGTTTGCGGGGTATAAAACATTCTAAATTTTGTAACTTTACAATCAGGGTTAATATCTAAAATTCGTTCTTCTGCGACATCAACTTTATACTTTCCGACAGAACTTCTTGTTGCTATAATTTGACGATTGAGATTTGTAATACAAACTTTATCGTCATCAATTAAATCAATCGCTCCGACTCCGCTCCTAACTAATGCTTCGACAACATATCCGCCAACACCGCCGATACCAAAAACAGCTACTCTGGAATTATAAAGTTTTTCCATAGCATCTTTTCCCAACAAAAGTTCTGTTCTCGAAAATTGATTTAGCATACATTCAGTTTAACACAAACTTGATGTTAAGCCTTTAATCTTGTATTATTTTGATATGTTACCTAAAAAATACAGACTAAAAAAACATTCGGCATTTAATGCGACATACAAAACAGGCACCGTCTTTCATAAAGGCGGAATAACATTATTTTGCGGAAAAATTAACAATAACAATACTGTTACAAAAATAGGATTTGTTGTAAGCAAAAAAGTACACAAAAGAGCCGTAAAAAGAAACAGACTTAAACGACTTATGAGAGAAAGTGTAAGAATTTATATTAAATCTAACGGCGAAAATCTTAATACTAAATTTTTATCTCTTATATTTACAGGCTCATACTGCCTGTTAGACAAAGATTTTAAATACATTAACAATAATATAATTAAACTTATGGAATTGGTAAAAAATGATTGACGGAATAATAACTCCTGCAATACGTGATATTGATTATTTAGCTCCCGCAGCTCCGTACCCTGTCATCCCATCCGGATTATCAGCCGGACAGGATTCTGTTTACAGATATTCAATACCCACTGATGAACAACCAATTCTTACGTTAAAAGATTATATTCCTGATTACAACGGAAACTTCATACATCCGGGGCATTATACTTTGGCTCTTTCTGATGACAGAGAATTTTTGTACTTAATAGAATCAAGAGAACTTATCGCAATAATACCCGTTTTTAAGCTTGCTGAAAACGAAAGCGAACTAAAAAAATATCGGGATAAAGAAAAAGATTTAACGAAAGCTGAAAGAAAAGAAGTTGAAAGAGAAAAGAAAAGACAAAAAAGACAAGAAAAATTCAACAAAATAATAGATGCAAAGTATGCAAAAACAGGAGCCACTGCTCCTAAGCATGATTATATTCACATGGAAGCCGAAATTGAATATATTAAAGAGGGCGGATATTATTTAGTCAGATATGAAAAAGGATATATTAGAGCTTGGGGTGCCATTAAAGTCCAAAATTAGATTAGCAAAATTATTTTTTAGAAGGTTTTATTAATTTAAGGAGTTTTCGAAATGCTCACATTTAATGCCAGAAAAATAAGCACCTTTAACATTCCTAAAAACAATAATAAAGAATCCCAAGTATCCCTCGTAAAATTAAATGAATACAACATTTTTGATAAACTTGCTTTATATCATGCTAAAAAATCTTGGGGAGAAGATAATTATGTACATGGAATTTATTATGATTTTTCAAAACATAGATTAAATAAATACAAAGATCGTGACTATTTTGCAATAACATCACAAAAATATAACACAACGTTTTTAAATCCTTTTAAATTACTCGGTTTTGCTGAATTAAGCGGCAAAGATTCAGTTTTACCATATTTAGATTATATTCAAGTCAATCCAAAACATGAATTTAAAAACCAAAACAGGAAATTTAAACATGTCGGACAAACTTTAATTAAATATATAACAGACAATGTTATAAAATCTAAAATATACCTTAACGCCGATCCTAATGCTGTCGAATTTTATTTAAAACAAGGTTTTCGTACACTGCCTGACAATATTATGATATACATGAAATAATAATTTATGCCTTTGAGCTTCTTTTTTCGGTGATTTCTTCTTTTCTTTCAAGTTTTTCGTATAATTGCGAATTAATTTCACCGCCTATTAAAATTAAAATAGATGTATAATACAGCCACATCATCATAACGGCAAATCCTGCGATAGTACCGTATACAAAATTATACGTGTGCAAATTATTAACATATATTGAAAAGCCCCAGGAACCTATTAACCAGGAAATACAGAAAAATATTGAACCCGGCAGCGCACTATGGCGTTTTAATTTTTCTTTTCCGCTTAAATCAGGCAATATGTAGTAACTCAGATACGCCATTATGAATAATGTAAAAAACGCAATTGGCCAACGTAAAAACAAAATCCAGCCGGCTGCGGTTTCTGTCATACCTATATATGCAACTAAAAATTTAGTTATAACCTTACCAAAGACAATCAAAGTTATACTTAAAAACAAAACCAGTGCATGCACTAAAACCATTACAAGAGCCAGTAATCTTGAATATAAAAAATTTCTCGTTTCTTTTACTTTATATGCTCTGTTTAGTCCTTTTGCGACTATAGCTACTGTATTTGTTGATAAAAATAACGTTATACAAAATCCTAAAACAGCAATTAGTCCGCCTTTTGAGAAGAAAAACACTTCATTTAATACTATTTTAATAACATTTAGTGCATCCGCAGGCATTATGTTTTGCATAAATATGAAAATCGGATTCATAAAAGTATGTTTACCGATATACCCAAACAGTGCCGTTAAAAAAAGCATTAAGGGACATATTCCTATCGTAAGCATAAACCCCATTTCTGAAGCCATACCAAAAAAATCATTCTCGACTACGGATTGTATAATACTTTTTATTATTTTTATATTACTTTTTATACTCAAAATTAATCTCTCTTAATAATTTATCGATAGCATCTTTAACCGACGATTTAATTGTACAGCCTGCCGCATAAGTGTGTCCGCCTCCATCAAACATTTCACATATTTTTGCGACATCAACATTTTTACTTCGCATTGAAACCTTTGTCGTTTTAGAATCAACTTCTTTTACTACAAAAGAAATTTCTGTTGTATCAATTGCTCTCAATGTTTCTGCAATACCGTCAGTTGCGTCATCACCTGCTGAAAATTTTTCTAAATCTTTTTTATAAACAGTAGTATAAACCACTTTATTATCATACAAAAACTCTGCTTTATTAACACAATAATTTTGAAACATTACAAGATTTTTGCTTTTTGTTTCATAACAATTTTTATAAATAACAGAAGGTTTTGCACCATATTCAACAAGTTGCGAAGCAGCCTTTAGTGCGGCTGAAGTTGTATTTTCAAATCTAAAATTACCGGTATCAGTCATAATTGCCGCATAAAGACAAATCGCAGCGTCATTTGTAATTTCCCAATTATACTTTTGAAAATAATAAAACAACACTTCTCCGCAAGAACTTGCATCAGATTCTACAATATTATAATCACCATACAAAGGATTTGTTTTATGATGATCAAAATTTACCGTAACTTTTGCTTTATCAAAAAATATTTTTGACTCACGTACCCTGTCAATTGCCGCAACATCAAGCGTTATAACCAAATCATAAACAAGAGAAGAATCGAAATATCTTTGCGCCAGATTAATATTCGGCAAAAATTTATAATTAAATGGGACATTAGAAACAATACTCATATCAGGTTTAATTTTAAAACGTTTATATATCATTGAATACAACGCACACATTGAACCTAATGTATCGCCATCAGGGTTTACATGGCTTAACAAAAGTATCTTTTTTGAGCTTTTTATGATATTATCCAAATTACATTCCATGAGTACATACTAACATAAAAACATCTTACGGCAAATTTGGAGGGGATTTATTAACTTAATGGGAAGGGTATTGTATACTGATTTTGAAGAGATTGAAGACATCATAAGTTCTATGATGACATCACCGCAGATAAAAAAAGCTATTACAAAAACCAACTTATATAAGTTTTGGGATAGTATTCTGCCTGATAAATTCAAACAAAAATCAAAACCGTACGGAATGATTCCCGGCGGAACAATGATAGTTGCCTGCAAAAACCCTGTTGTGGCGCAAGAAATGTCTCTTCATAAAATCATATTGATTAAAAAATTTGAACCCTTTGCTAAAAGTCTAAAAATAAGAGTTACCGATCTAAAATTTGATCCTAAAAAATGGATTGATGGCTAATTATTAATCCACGTACATTCCACCTGACACAAATCTTCTCCTGAAGAATTTTTTATCGTATGCAAAGTGGTATAATCATCTTTTAATTCAATTTGCGAAATAACAGTTTCTCCAAAAATGGCTTCTTTTTTGTACACCATATCGATTGTTTTTATTTGCCTTGCATTTCTAAATTCAAAGTTTAACGGCTCAAATGCCCATATAATATAATTACCGTTGTTTGCATGTCCGTTAATATCCAAATCGTTATATCTGACCTCAAAAGCCTTCTCATAATCAACATTATTAATTTGTCTGATTTTTGAGAAATTTAAATCATCCTCTCTTTTTACATGCGGAACCATATACTTATTTCCGCTCACAACATCAGCAACAGGAATCATTGAACGGGATTTAAAATCTGCGATTGCCCATTGACTGTACATCCTCGCAAGCTGCTGACCTTCTTTAGAGAGTGAAAATTCACGAAAAGCAAAAAGTTTATTATAACCGCGCGGCTCAGTCGTGAGTTCATATTCACCTACCCCAAAAGGATATTTTTCAAATTCCATTCTGTACTTGATTAAAAACCATGCATAACCTCTGGGGTATAAACTCGAATATCCGAATCCGCCGTCCTCTGCATTTTTACTGGCTATATCCTGTAAAAAATTTAATAAAGCATACGGCTTCATAGCATGATTATGTTCAACTTCAGAGTATTTTACATTAATTTTTTCGGTATAACCGTTTTGAATCACGTTTTATCCTCTAATTAAACTTCAGCGAGCTTTGTGTAATAATCATGAGCTTGCTCAAATTTATATGCGACATTGAACAATTTAGCTTCTGTCAATTGCGGAGACATAATCTGTAAACCTATCGGCATACCGTCTTTATCAAAACCTGCCGGAACAGATAAAGCAGGTATACCCGCAAGATTGGCACCTATAGTTGCAATATCAGTCAAATACATTGCAAGCGGATCTTCCGTTTTTGAACCCAAATCAAATGCTGTGTTAGGACAAGTCGGAGCAATCAACACATCTACTTTTTCAAATGCGGCTAAGAAGTCATTTGTGACAACTCTTCTCATCTGCTGAGCTTTTTTGTAATATGCGTCATAATATCCCGAAGATAGAGCATAAGTACCTAACATGATACGACGTTTAACTTCCGGACCAAACCCTTCAGCACGTGTTTTACAATACATTTCTAAAAGATTTTTTGAATTTTTGGTTCTGTAACCATATTTTACACCGTCAAATCTGGCTAAATTTGAACTGCACTCTGCTGTTGCAAGAATATAGTATATACCTATTGAGTGTTTTATATTCGGCAGAGATATTTCAACTACCTCAGCACCTAAAGATTTATACGTGTCAATAGCATTTTGTATTGCTTTTGAAACATCAGCAGCAAGACCTTCTCCGACAAGTTCTTTAACAACACCTATTTTCATACCCTTTATGTCATTATTTATGGTATTTCTATAGTTTTCTACTGGCAATTTTAAAGATGTTGAGTCATGCTTATCGTAACCTGAAATAACTTCCAGCAATGCTGCGGCATCTTCTACAGTTCTGGCAAAAGGACCTATTTGGTCAAGAGATGAAGCAAACGCTATTAAACCATATCTTGAAACTTTCCCGTATGTAGGTTTCATACCGACTATACCGCAAAAACTTGCAGGAAGTCTTATACTTCCGCCTGTATCCGAACCAAGCGCAAGTGCAGATTCACATGCTGCTACAGCTGCTGCCGAACCGCCGGAAGAACCACCCGGAACTTTATTGAGATTCCAAGGATTGTGAACTTTTTTAAATGCAGAATTTTCATTTGATGAACCCATTGCAAATTCATCTAAATTTGCTTTACCGACAATCGGAACAAGGTTGTCCAAAAGTTTCTGAGTTACTGTAGCATTATAAGGCGACACAAAATTTTCCAATATTTTACTTGATGCAGTTGTCTTAGAACCAATCAAATTCATATTGTCTTTTAATGCTAAAGGAACACCTGCCAGAAGTGGCAATTCTTCTCCTTTTGCAACTTTTTCATCAACCATTTTAGCTGTATTTAAAGCAGTTTCTTCTGTTAAAGAATTAAATGCTCCGAGTTTTTCATCTACGGATTTGATTCTTTCTATTGTAGCCTGCGTTAATTCCACAGCTTTAATCTCTTTATTCTTAATTGAGTTAAATTGAGCAATTGCACTCTTTTTCAATATATCCTGCATAAATTTTCTCCTTAAGGCAAAATTATAATCACTACGCCCCTCTGTATAGTATAACAAAAAAATATATTTATTGATTTAATTTTTCAAAGATTTAATTTAAGAGCCTAACGCTTCTAACGCAGCTATTTTCATAACATTAAAATCAGGTGTCTTACCTGTCCAAATTTCAATCCCTCGTATAGCTTGATATATAAGCATGTCTAATCCGCCAACCGTCCTAAATCCCCTTGATTGTGCTTCTTTTATTAAAACAGTTTTTTGCGGATTATAAACAATATCATAAATTATCGCATTAGAATCAATGTTGTCAAAATCTTTTCTGTCTAACGGCATTTCATCAGCCATAAAACCTCGCATTCCTATCGGAGTTGCATTAACTATAATAGCTGAATCCTCTAAACTTCTTATATTTTGAATCTGGTATACATTAAATTCTATTTTAGGAAATTTTGCTCTTACATAATCCAATGTTTGCTTTGAATTAATTATATTTCTGGTATACATGTCGATGTATTTAATGCCTTTTTCGGATAAACCGACAACAGCAGCCCTTGCAGCCCCCCCTGTTCCTAAGATTGAAGCCCGTTTTCCAAGCAAATTTACATCATTTGGAATTGCCGATTTAAAACCGTAAATATCTGTATTATAACCGATAAAAGACTTATCCTCTAAAATTTTTACAGTATTTACGCATCCGGCAAAATTTGCATATTCATCAATATCATCCAAAAACAATGAAACCGGAACTTTAAGAGGTATTGTCACATTAAATCCATTATATTCGTTTGTTTTAAGATATTTTATTCTTGATATTAAATCTTCGGGCGGAGTTTCTAAAATATCATACCCGCCTTCTAATCCGAGATTTTCAAATCCTGCTTTTTGTATTGCCGCAGAAATTGAATGTCCCAAAGGATATCCGATTATTGCTAATTTGTACATTTTTAAAATCTCCTATCAAACGAATAAAATAATTATAGCAAATAGGAGAAATAATAACAAAAAATTTTTTTAGAGGTTTTTCATTGAATATGATTAGTTTTAAAAGCAAATACATACTGCCTGCAAATTATTTATACAAAAATTCCTCAGGCAATTGGCAAGAAAAAACAGGTTCCTTAGTTGAACTAAATCCTGACAGCATCTGCGATTGCCAAACTTTTGATGAAATCGGATATAATTGGGGCTCGATAGAAGATATAGAAAATTTTATTCGAGAGGATTTTATTAAATCATATAAAAACGAAATAAAACCGTTTCGTTTTTTCGCTCTGACAGCTCAAACCAAAGATTATGATTTTATAGAATCACAAAATGTTTTGAGCATAGCAGAAGTGTCAAATTTTTACAACAGAAGCCTTAGCTTGGATTTGTTACAAACAGCCCCTGCCTTTTCTAATTACAACAAGGATAGAATAATAAAAAACTCAGGTAAATCAATTATTGAATCATTGAGTAAAATATTTAATTTACCAATAACCGTATTTCCGTTAAATAGTGCAGTTCAGTTTTATAAAAAAATGGGATTTAAAGAACACGGACCGAACGGCGAAATGATATTGAGAAAAATAATATAAAAAAAAGCCTCTTTCGGGGAGAGGCGAGGGGAAATTTAAGTTAATAGGTATACACTTTCACACTTTTTGTTTTTAGAGTTAATTTTAAATCTTTATCATAGCCTTAGTCTATGTCAGAGAGAAACTCACGGCGGATTCTCTCGCCTGTTCAGACAATAGCTGCTTACAATTCTTGAGCGATTCTCGTTTTTCTTCAAGCCTTGTTTTTATTGTATTCAATTCAAGCTGAATTTCTTTTTCTTTTTCATTCATAGCATTAACTTCCTGCTCTTTGAGAGCCTTTAATGCCGCTTGCTTAAACTGATTATATGCACTTGTTTGTATTTGCATGTCATACAACTGGTTGCCTGTTATAGGAACTCTTCCCATCATCTTCATCATTTGCAAATTCTGCATTGCACTCATGGAACTTGCTTGGTCCGAATATTGTGCAAACATTGTAGCTCTCGGCAATAACTCTGCGGACAAACCTGCTAAATTACCGATGTTAAGTATTGACGAACCTCCTAACCGTCCGGCATAAGCCTGGAGGTGCATAAGTTCGTTTTGCTTGTCAAGCATTTGCTTTTCAAGTTCATGTACTTCGCGTGTAAATCTCTGGACTTCCCAGAATGCTACAAACATGATAAACCTACCTAACTTTTCTAACTAACCTTTGTAAAATTAAATAACCTTTTCTAACCTTACACTTATATAAAGTATTTTGATTTTTGAAAATTGCCTTTTTCCTTAACAATTTGTAACATTATAATTAATCAAGACTAAACATCTCTGTTTACAATACTTCTTGACTCTCTTATTTTATTATTGATATAATTGGTTTATGGGAATGGAGATAGAAAAACTGCAGGGTTTATTAAAAGAAGATCCTTCCAATTTTCAAGCAAGGAGGGAACTTTCTGTTATTCTTGCTAATAACGGATTTAATGAAGAAGCCCTTTCTAATATGCTATACCTAAAAAAATATTTCCCCGATGATTCTGATTTGCTTTACAATATAGGAATTATCTATGAAAAAATAAAAGATTTTAAAAGTGCTGAAGAATCATACGAGGAAGCTATAAAGATTTCACCCCAAGCCGATTTTTACTATAATGCCGCCGAAGTACTCATGAATCTGGAAGAATGGGACAAGGCTATAGAATATTTTAAAGAAGTACTTAAAACAGATCCAAATGATGAAAATTGTTATTTTAACCTTGGCGTTTGTTATAAAAACAAAGATGAAATTAATTTAGCAACAGACAATTTACAAATGGCGGTAAAACTTAACCCTAAAGATATCTATGCACAGTTTTACCTTGGAAATTTGTACCAAAATAACGGTCTTACAAATTTCGCTTCCGAATGCTATAAGAAAGTTCTTGAAATTTCACCTGACTACAGTTGGGCATACTATAATTTAGCATCTATTGCGTACAAAAATGACAATCTTGATGAAGCAAAAAATTATTTAATTAAAACTATAGAATATAACAATCAGGATATTGATGCATATAAATTATTGGCAAAAATTTGCATGAAGAATAATGAAACAGATGAAATCATCTCTATTCTTAACACTCGGCTTAGCGATGAAAACAACGGAGATTTATATTATGTATTGGCTCAAATTAACAGAACAATAGGAGATTTGACGGAATACATTAAAAACCTGAAGCTTGCAATTAAAAATTCTCTTACATTATCATTTGATATACAAAAAATAAAAGACGAGCTTGATTACGCCATGCATGAAAACCAACTTGAACCTGAAGAGTTTGAAGAATATGATGCTGACGAAAATAATGATATTGAATACGATGATAATGAAAATAATGAAGAAGAATTTGAAGAAAATGACGATTTAAGTTTAGATGAAAACGAATCGGAAGAAGATATTTCCGATGAGCTTGAAGAATACGAGGAAGAAGATTTATAGAACATGCTTAAAAGTATCTATGTAAAAAATTATATACTTATTGACGAACTTGAACTTGATTTTGCCGACGGACTTAATATCATTACCGGCGAAACCGGCGCAGGTAAAAGTATACTTATAAATGCTATAGATATTGCTTTGGGCGGAAGAGCCGGTAAAGAAGTTATTAAAACAGGAACAGACAAAGCTGTTATAGAACTTACCGTGCATAACGAATCACATAATTTAGCTGATATCTTTCAGGAATACGGTATTGACGATAACGGAGAGGATATACTTATTTCGAAAGAAATTTCACAATCAGGCTCCAAATCAAAAATTAACGGATGCATGGTTAACATGGAATGTCTGAAAACTTTTCGGGAGATTTTTTTGGATATTCATTCGCAACACCAAACATACTCACTTTTACAACAAAAAAATCACATAAAACTTCTTGATGCATATATAAAAAGCACTAATCTTGACGAGTACAAGGCTTTATACTCGGAGTTCACTGACCTGAAACGTCAGCTTGAAGACTTACAAAAAGCCTCACAAAAGACGGAAGAACAAATTGATTTTTTAAAATTTCAAGTTAACGAAATTGAATCTGCCGAAATCGAATCTGTTGACGAAGATGAAAAATTGTCAAATGAACTTGCAATATTAGAAAACGCTGAAAAGCTAAAAGAATTAACAGGCAGCTCTCATTGGGCACTCTCCGGAGATGATAACTCTATTACGGATGCCCTTTATGAAATTAAAAATTCAATTTCCAAAGCCGCAGGCATGGATAACACATTAGAACAAACCGAACTTGAACTGGCTGATATCATTGACGGTATTAAAGCCATTTCTTCAAATCTTAGAGAGTATTCATCATCAATGGATTGTGATGAAGCTAAAATAGATGAAATACAAGAACGTTTGTTTATTTTGGATAAATTGAAAAGAAAATACGGAGGAACTCTTGAAAAAGTTGCGGAATCCGGCGATAAACTCAGAAAAGAACTTGACGGAATTGAATTTTCTACACAAAACATAGAGGCATTGAATAATAAAATCACTGATATAGAAAATAAATTAACGCAAAAAGCAAAAATAATATCAGAAGAAAGAAAACAATACGGAGAAGTGCTTTCAGCTTTGGTTGAAGAAAAACTTGAAAAGCTTGAATTACCAAAAGTAAAATTTAAAATAGCAATAGAGACTGTCCCGTTAAATGTTGACGGCTGTGACAGAATAGAATTTATGATTTCCACTAATGTATCGGAAGATTTAAAGCCTATTGCCAAAATAGCTTCAGGCGGTGAAATTTCAAGGATAATGTTAGCTATAAAGGCGATATTTGCAAAGTCCGATAACATAGATACTGTAATTTTTGACGAAATAGATACCGGAATTTCCGGAAAGACCTCACAATCACTTGCTGAAGAAGTAAAAGAATTATCCAAATACATGCAAATAATAATGATTACACACCAAGCAATTATTGCCGCAAAGTCCGACAGACATTTTTACGTCAAAAAAACACAAGACGACAGCACTAACGTCAATATTTACATTTTGGAAGATAAAAATAAAGTTATGGGTATTGCCGAACTCGTTTCAGGCGAAATAACAGACGAATCCATGAAGCTTGCACAAACATTAATTAATGCATAGTTTATTTTACATATACCTGCGAACTAATTCTAAAGAATTAGATTGTAAATTTATGTTAATTTTTTACTTTCAATATATATAAGCTTTTTGAGCTGTTTTCTTTTTACTTACCATGCGATAAATGCAAAAATATTGATTATATGCTATGCTCTTGGTATAATATAATGAAATTATATAGTTCTTTAGTATTACATAGTAAGAAGGTTAGAAATTATGACATTACCAAACGTAGCTTATTTTTCAATGGAAATTGCAATGGACCAATCATTAAGCACTTATTCAGGCGGCTTAGGATTTTTAGCAGGATCACACATGTTATCGGCAGGATATTTACAAATGCCTATGGTCGGCGTTACAATTCTTTGGTCTTACGGTTATTATGACCAAAGAATTGACCATTCAGGGAATGTAGAAGTAGCTTATATCAGAAAGTACTATGATTATCTTGAAGATACAGGCATTATTGTTGACGTTGATACGTTCGGTGAAAAAGTTAAAGTAAAAGCATTCAAAGTTAATCCTGAATTATTCGGCACATGCCCTGTATATCTTTTAACAACAGATATAGACGGAAACAGCGATTGGGCAAAGAGCATTTCTCATAAGCTTTATGACGGTAATGAAAAGATAAGAATAGCTCAAGAAACCATTTTGGGTATAGCAGGTATCAGAGTTCTTCAAGCAGCAGGTTATAAATTTGATGTTGTACACATGAATGAAGGACATGCTCTGCCGGCTGCATTTGAACTTTTGAGACAATACAACGGTGACCTTGATGAAGTTAAGAGAAAGACCGTATTCACCACTCACACACCTGTTGCGGCAGGAAACGAAGTTCACTGGGTTGATACACTTATGGAAGGCGGATTTTTCTCAGGAGCTTCAAGAGAAACCGCTATACAATTAGGCGGCGAAAACTTCTCACTGACTGTAGCTGCGCTCAGGATGTCAAGAATTGCAAATGCAGTATCACAGCTTCATGGTCTTGTTGCAAATAAGATGTGGGAATGGGTTGAAGACAGATGCCCAATCAGAGCTATTACAAATGCAGTTAATTTACAATATTGGCAAGACAAGAGAGTTGCCAAAGCTCAAAATAACCCGAGCGAATTGCTTGAAGTAAAACGTGAAATGAAATCCGAGCTTTTCAAATATATTGCAAATGTTGCGGGTAAAAGATTTGATCCTGATGTTTTAACAATCACTTGGGCAAGAAGATTTGCTGATTATAAACGTGCATGGTTAATTTTAATGGACAAAGACAGAATCGGCAGGCTGCTTGATGCTAATAAAGTTCAAATTATATTTGCCGGAAAATTCCATCCGGATGATGTAATGGGAAAAGAAATGTTTAATAAATTATTAAATCGTTCTCACTCATTGAAAAATGTTGTTGTTCTTCCGGGATATGAACTTCAATTATCAGGAATGTTAAAAAGAGGTTCTGATATTTGGTTAAATACACCGTTAAGACCGTTTGAAGCATCAGGTACTTCAGGTATGTCTGCTAACATGAACGGTACATTACACTTATCAATATTTGACGGATGGACTGTAGAAGGCACCTTCAACGGCATTAACGGATATACCGTTGAGTACGAAGGACTTGATGATGACATGCCATGGGAAGAAAGACATTGGAAAGACCATGAATGTGTTATGAGTATTATTGAAGATCAAATAATACCTACTTATTACAACAATAAAGATGAATGGGCAAGATTGATGAGACAAGCAATCAGAACATCAGAAGCTTACTTTAATTCTGACAGAATGGTTATTGAGTACTACAACAGATTATATGCACCGATAGCACATGATGATTGTTCTGCGGGCGAAAAGAAAAAAGAACTGAATGTTTCTGAAACGCCTACATTTGATGCTTGGACTTATTCAAACATTAAGTAAAACTTAAAATACATAAAAAACAAAAAAGATGCCTTATGGGCATCTTTTTTGTTAGTAAAAATAAATATAATATATTATTTTATTATTTTTAGAGTATGCAAGAATTTTTTAACTGCAAATATCGGACCTTTATTAATATATTTTGTAAGATTATATTCAATAAGAGCATTTTTTACTGCGGCTATCTGTTCCGGCATATCTTTCCCAAGAAATTTCTTGTAATTATTATATTCTTTTTCTGTGAACGGAAGCGTTTTTCCCTTTTCAGTCGTGACTAACACATCAGTAGTACAGGAGTTATCAATATCAAGACTATATGAATAATTATAACTTCCTTTCTTGATTGCATAAGCTGTACACAATTCCGTTTCATCAGCAAACGGATAATAAGTTCTTTTTCGGTAGTCCTTTACAAAGTTTGGACCTGCATCGGTTTTGTAGCTGACTTCATCAGACATTAACCCATTAAATGCACTACAATTTTTAATCGGTGATATGTTCATATAAAACTCCTTTTTTATTATATTATCATTTTAAATTAAAAAAATAAAATATTAAAAATAATATTTACAAATTATAAATTAAGTTTAAATATATAAAAAAAAAATCGGGACGACAAGATTCGAACTTGCGACCCCTGCGACCCGAACACAGTGCGCTACCAAACTGCGCTACGTCCCGATTTTATTATCTGTAATTCAGACTATTTCTGCTTATTAAAATCAAATCAGATAAAATTTTCAGAAATTTGCCTTAATTACAACTCTATTCTATATCTAACAAATAATGCATGCAAGTTTATACAGAATATCCTTTATAAATCTTCCTCTTCATCCAAATCTACATCTTTACCAAACAATCTTGATTTACGTTCGGATTTTGGATTTTTATTACATTCCAGTGCTTTAATTAAATCACTTATCAATTCTTCCGAATGATGATGAACGGCATGACCTGATTTATGGTGAATATCAACAATATGACAGTGCATAGCCATTTCTACCTGAATTAAAGCTGTATTATATTTATATAAACTTTCTACATAATCTTCATTGGCTTGTATATAGTCTTCTCTTGCATCATGTATAGACGTATAGTCGATACCTTCACCACCATATTTGCTTTCAACAAGTTTCATTGTTTTATATGATTGATTAACTTTGTCTTTAGCCAACGGAATTTGTGCAACAGTTTTATCAACTTTGTTAAAAGCCCTCTGAATCTCATAATATAAATCTTTTTTAAATAAATCTATTTCATTCTGGGCTAAATTTAGTTGAGCATCAGCGCCTTTAATGCTATGTTTAAGCTCCATTAAATTAACGGAAGAATCCAAACTTACCCCGACTTGAAGACTGCTGTTTGAAGTATAATTGGTATTATTGTAGCCATAACCTACGTTAGCATTCAATTCCGGAAGATACATTCTTTTAACGTATTTTAAAGACTCAATCATCGCTTTTTTAGTTGCAATCAGCACATGCAAATCAGGACTGTTTTTATAAGCTATTTTGGCGGAATTTTCACGTTTAAAAGGGAATTCGTGCTGATTAAAGCTCCAATCAAATCCGTCTTTTTCATAATTGTCTTCAATATGATAATTAAAAGTTTCTGTATCAGCTATTACATAGTCTTTTGAGCCTGATAAATACATTGCGTTATCCAAATCCAGTTTTGCATTTTTATAATTATCCAACGCTTCAAAATAAAGAATTTTTGCTTTTGTAAAGTATACTAATGAAGTTTCCTTATCGGGACTTTTTGTTGTTTTATTATAAATTCTCTCGCAAATATCCCTGTTTTCTTTGGCTACATCTAATAAAGCTTTTGCTCTTAAAAGACTATAATACTTCCACTTTATATCAAACAGAGTTGAGCACAAACTGTCCATAAATTCGTATTCTGCGCCGATTTTATAAAATTCTTCCATTTTAATATTAGCGGTAGTTTTACCGAAATCCCAAATCATTTTATTAATACTTACACCAACAGAAGGTAAATCTCTGTAACGTTTATCATAATAGACGCTATCGGAATTATTTTCGTTATAAAACCCGACTCCTGCGCTTATAACAGGAAAATATCCCGCCCTTGCAATACCGACATTACTTTTTGCGATATCTAAATTATATTTTTGACGTTTTATTTTAGGACTGTTTTGATAGGCAAGAGAAACACAGTCTCGAATATTCAACGGAATTTCTTTTGTAATTTTTACAGGATGAAAAAATTCCAAATCCACACTCTCGTGCCCTAATACCGGCATTTGAAATACAAGAGCAACAAAAAAACATATTATGGGTAAAATCATCGCCAATCTTTTCATGGAAAAAATTGTAACATAAAAGATTAGTGATTACAAAATTTATAAAAATCAGACTTCTTGTGTAAACGTACTTTTCAAGTAATTTTCTTCATTCTTAAAATACGATTCAACAGCTTTTCCGTAATTTCTTATTTCTTGTTTTCCGTTTTCTGTTTCCTGCATTTTTGCGTCTGACATAAACACATGAGGAGTGACATTCTGTTCACAATATTCCATATACTCTTTGTATGATACATTATTATTTTTGCTTGTATCATCGGAAATATTGTATTTGTTTTCGTCACTCCTCAGATTCGAGGATTCAGCTCCGGACTGTCTTAAATTCGGGTGGACATTTGGTATCAGCTTTGATATGTAATCAAACGCCTCAGTTTCAGCTTTCATAGTACGGAAAGCCGCAGCCATCTGAGACATTTTTACTACATCTCTTGTGCTCATACCTTTTGACTTACAGTACTCCCTGAATTCATCAATAGTAACATTACCGTCCTGATCCGAATCCATATCTGCCATGTACATAGGTTCGCCTTTTTTAGCATAATATGCAGTTTGGTTTATTGCATCATTATTACCTTTACGGTTCAACGAATTTGAACTGCCGGTTAACAACGATTGTAAATCCAATGAATTTGCGAATACTGAACCTATATCCATCACACATGTTTCCTAAATATAATTTATATATATTTAGTATAACGCTTTTTGTATTTTCTACAACCCCAATACTTTACAAAAGTTAATATTGTTAAGCTCGTAAAAAAATTGTTACAATCGGCGGAAACGTAGTAGTAGTAATAGCAGCAGTAGTAGTAAAAATTTTACCCCTTTACCCCTTTACCCCTAAAGTTTTTTAAATTTTTGTCGTATTAATTTATGTAATACAAAAGAAGGAGTTGGTAATAATGGATATTAGCATCCAAAAAGGTGAAGGTGTATCACAAGCAATCAAAAGACAGCTTATAGAAGAAGAAGGGATTCAGGAAAACCAATTTACGGGAAGTATTTGGAGTAAAATTCATTCAGCATTAAAAAATGACTCAAGTACAATTACACATAATGATAATGAACAAAAAATCGGAGATTTGTGGGTAGAGTTAGGCAGCAGCGTAAAAACTTATGCAGAAGATGAGCTGAAAATAGAAGAAACAACATGGGCAAAAATAAAGGCTTTATTTATAAAATCAAATAATGGTACACAACCTGATGTCAATTCAACAAATACCAATATGAAAAGTGTGACAGTACAACAACCTACCGATAGCATAGATTCAACAGCCACAAAAAAAGATACAGCTAATCAAACAGTTCAGCAAAAAGAAAAGAATGTTCAAACTAGTGGTACAGAATCACAACCAGAACCACCATCCTTAATAAAAAATATTAGTAATATTAGTAAAACTTATATAAATATTCCTTTATTAATGAAACAGCTTGATAGTGCTATAAAAAACAAAGGAAATGCATACATAGCTCATGAGGGTAACTCGTGGATATATTCTACCGATGATATAAGTATTATGTTCCTTAATAAAAACGATTCTGAGGGTATAGACTCTAACCGTATAAAGATTATAACAAATGAATTTAATGTATCTTATAGCTTTACCGGAGACGGCAATTGTAGTATAAATCTCAATAATCAATTATATATAGACAAAAATGCTATTAACTTTGAAAATAAAATAAAAACTAAGATTAAAACCTTATTTGGTAATGACATTAATTGGTAATTAAAAATTATACTAAAGAAGAGGTCGTCCGAAGAGCTTGGACGACCTCTTTTTTATGCTATTACTCTGAATCTATAGCGTTACAGAGTTTTTTAATTTATCCTATACACCAGCCAACTGTTTTCTCGGATTAGCAATTGCTGCTTGTGCTGCAGCAAGTTTTGCTTGCGGAATACGGAATGGTGAGCATGATACATAGTTAAGTCCGATTTTGTGTGC